>JASBTH010000199.1 GCA_030148525.1 Saprospiraceae bacterium
TACCTACGGTGGTAATCCCGGCGGCTTTGTGATCTGGAACGAAAGCGGTTGCTTTTACCATGCCGGCGATACGGCCCTGACCCTGGATATGAAGCTGATCCCCGACACCTGTCCGCCACTCGATTTCGCCATCCTCCCGATTGGCGACAACTTTACCATGGGGCCCAAAGATGCCGCCCTGGCCGCTGAATTCATCAACTGTAAGGACATCATCGGGTGCCACTTCGATACCTTCCCGTACATTGAGATCGATCATGCAACGGCAGCCAAGACCTTCCAGGCCCGCGGCCTGAAACTGACGATTCCGGAGATCGGAAGTTCGATGGAACGATGAACGAATGAGATCAGAGGTTTGAAGTTTGAGGGCAGAGGGCAGAGGGCAGAAGTTTGAGATCAGAGGTCAGAGGGCAGAAGTAATTTCTGATTTCTGACCTCTAATCTCTGATTTCTGACAATCTGTCGAAGCCGAAAATCCCCAAAATCGACGTATTTGTGCTATACTTGCACCACTTGTAATTAGTAAGAAACAGACTCGATGGGAAAAGTAATAGCGATTGCGAATCAGAAGGGAGGCGTTGGAAAGACTACCACGGCCATCAACCTGGCGGCAAGCCTTGCCATATTTGAAAAAAAGGTACTACTGATCGATGCCGATCCCCAGGCCAATTCGTCTTCCGGGGTAGGAATCATGTCGGATGAGGTGGACTCCCACATTTACGATTGTATGATCAACGGGGCTGACCCCCTGGAGGCCATCTACGAAACCGACACCCCCAACCTGCACTTATTGCCCTCCCACATCAACCTGGTAGGAGCTGAACTGGAACTGGTAAATCGGGTACGGCGTGAATACGTGATGGCCGATATGGTGGAACCGCTCAGGGAACACTACGACTATATTTTCATCGATTGCCTGCCCTCGCTCGGACTGATCACCGTCAATGCCCTGACCGCTGCCGACTCGGTATTGGTACCGGTGCAATGTGAATTTTTTGCCCTCGAAGGGCTCACCAAATTGCAAAACACCATCCAACTCGTTCAGGGCCAACTTAACAAAGAGCTGCAACTGGAGGGCATCCTGCTGACCATGTACGATACCCGCCTGCGTCTGGCCAATGTGGTGGTCAGTGAAGTTCGGGAGATCTTTGGCGACAACGTCATGGATACCATCATCCACCGCAATTCCAAGATCGGCGAAGCACCCAATATGCATATGCCGGTGGTGTTGCTAAACGCCGGCAGTAAAGGAGCCATCAACTTTCTGAATCTGGCTCAGGAATTCCTGAAACGCAACAACGATACCGTCAACCTCAAAGAGGGTAGCCTCAGCTAAAGCCGGTTGAGTACCCCATCGCTTTTTTGTATCTTTCCACTTACTTATTGTGCGAAGCCGTGGGCTATTTATGCCCACTAACAACCGATCATGGCTAAACCGAAACCAAAACCAAAGAAAGTAAACTACAACCGGGAGCAACTGGGTGCCGGCGTTAAGGCCCTGTTCAATAAAACAAAGACCGGTGAGGAAGGTGATGAGCAACCGGAACGCGAACTTGTCCAGGAGCTCTCTAATACCATCGTGCGCATTCCCGTCAGCCAGATCGAAGCCAACCCCCACCAGCCACGGGTAGAGTTTGACGAGGAGGCGCTTAATGAGCTGGCGGAGTCGATCAAGACTCACGGTCTGATCCAGCCCATCACCGTTCGCTTCCTGAGTGCTAAAGAATTCCAGCTCATCAGTGGAGAGCGCCGCTGGCGTGCCTCTAAAATAGCCGGTCTGGAAGAGGTGCCCGCCTACGTGCGCGTTGCCAACGATCAGGAGATGATGGAAATGGCCCTGATCGAGAACATCCAACGGGAAGATCTCAACGCCATGGAGATTGCCGATACTTACCTGCGCCTGAAGGAGGAATTCGACCTTACCGATGCCAAACTGTCGGAGCGGGTGGGCAAGAAGCGGGCCACCGTGACCAACTACATGCGACTGCGCAAACTGCCACCCGAAATTCAACAGGCCGTGATCGAAAAGCGCATCACCATGGGTCACGCACGCACCCTGGCGGGTGTAGAGGATGTCTCGGTCCAGTTACTCCTGTTCAAGAAAACCGTTCAGCTGGGATTATCCGTACGGGCCCTGGAAAAAATGGCCGCTGAATACGGTAAGGGAGGAACCAAGAAGGCTTCCGCCAAAAAAGAAATGCCGCTGGAATACAAAAAGGTAGAGCAGAACCTGCGCAATTTCTTCCACACCCGTCGGGTACAACTTAAATTACAGGGTAAGGACAAGGGACAGATCGTTTTGTCGTTTAATAATGTCGATGAATTAAATAACCTGCTGGATCGACTCGACGAAGCATAGTTAATCCCTGCTCATGAGAAAGTGGTACTTCTTAATCTTACTATTCGGTGCTTTTGCCCTGAATGGATGGGCTCAATCCCCTTCCGATTCCCTGGACACCTTCGTCATAGACACCACGGAGGAGAAGGTCCCCTTCTTTGATTTCAAATCGGATTACCCCAATCCCAATAAAGCCGCCATCCTGTCCTTTGCGCTGCCCGGAGCGGGGCAGGCTTACAACAAACGCTGGTGGAAACTGCCTCTGGTTTACGGTGCCTTTGCGGGTATGTTTTACGCCATTGATTTTAATCAGGACTTATACCGGCGTTTTCGCGATGCCCTACAGCTGAACCTGGCCGGCGAAGAACACGAGTTTTCCGAAACCGTGATCGACTCTCCTACAGCCTTGCGAGGTCTGCGCGACCAATACGACCGCAATACGCAGCTTTCCTATATCGGTACCGTATTGCTCTACGGTATAGTGGCCGTCGAGGCTTTCGTGGATGCCCACCTGCTGCAGTTTGACATCGATGAAGACCTGAGCATGCAAATCGCACCCCAGGTGGTTCCCCTGCCCGATGAATTCGGATCGGCGGGGGTAGCGGTGATCATCCGTTTCTGATTGTTATCTTTTTATCCTTGATTAGATCAACTTTTCTTTAATTTGTAAGCTCAACTAACTAATGGCCCTCACCGGGGTCACAGAATGAGCTACTATGGACACCAATCACCCTCCCAAAACATTTCGCCTCGGTATTGCCATGGCCGGAGCCGTATCGGCCGGTGCCTACACCGCCGGCGTGATGGATTACCTGCTCGAAACCCTCGAACGCTGGGAACGAGCCAAGAAGCACAATCGTGAACTGGGCCCTGATCATCCCGAATACGATCCGTCCATTCCCATGCACGATGTGATCATCGATGTAATCGGCGGTGCTTCGGCCGGAGGGATGACCGCTGCTATCACCACCATTGCGCTCCACGAAGGGGTCGATCCCGAAGAATGGGACCTCAACAAAAAGAAGCTATTCGATACCTGGGTCAACCTGAATGACGAAGGTGAGTCAGACTCCACCTTAAAGCAAATGCTTAGTCTGGCGGATATCATGGACGAGGAGCAGGTACCCGCCTTATTGAATTCCCGCCCCATCGACGCCATCGCCCAACGCGCTATTGATCTGGGAGAAAAAAAGTCATTGCCCTCCTATATTTCTCCGGAACTGGAGGTCATCCTGACCATTACCAGCCTGCGGGGTATTCCGCTGGAGGTTAACTTCTTTGATAAGGAACCGCAAAACGACAAGGCGGAGAAAGCTGCCAATAAGCATAAATTGCCCGCTCACCGCATGTACATCCACAAGGGAACGGCACATTTTCAGTTGGAAAAAGAGTCGGGAGACACTCCGGCCTATATGGTCCCGTTTAATCCCGAACGCGAGGAACACCGCAAACTAATGATGCAGTGCGCTATGGCTACAGGGGCTTTCCCCATCGGCCTGAAAGCCCGCTTGCTGGAACACATTCCGCCCAATTACGTCAAGGCGATGGTTTATCGCATGTTCAACCTGAAGACGGATGAATCGGGAACCAATGTTCCGGGCATGCACATCGATATCGATGGGAATGATTTTGATTTTGTAGCGGTCGACGGGGGTACCATTAATAATGAACCTTTTGGAGAGATCATCCGCTCTCTGGAAGAAAAATACGGTACCAGTGAAGAAATGCAGGAAGATTACGCCATCATCATGATCGACCCCTTTCCCAACTTTGATGTGGGCGAACAGGACACCGAGCACGATCACCCCAACAATGTAATTGAGCTGATCCCCAGCGTACTGAGCGCCATCCGTGGTCAGGCCATGGTGAAGGAACGGGAGATCGTCCGGGGACTATCCTCCGACCACTCCCGCAAAATGATCTTTCCCAAACGGGAGAACGACCCCTACCCCATCGCCTGTGGATCGCTCGACGGTTTTGGGGGCTTTTTCAGCAAAGCATTCCGGGAATACGATTACCATCTGGGACGTAAAAATTGTCAGAGTTTTTTGCGAAAGCACCTGTGTATGCTCATGGATGAGGCAACGGACAGTGAGCTGTTCCAAGATTGGAAAAGCGATGGATCTGATGCCCGCCACAACCGCTTCTTCATTCCCAAAAAGGGGCCTGAGGGTGCGTATCCGATCATTCCCGACCTGACCGTAGAATCTATGCCACGGGAGCTTTTCTACGAAGAGAAACTGAAAGAACCCGAGAAACCGCAAATGGATCCACTGGAGATTTTTGCATTGGAGTCCCTGATGAAAAAGCGGTTAACCACCGTACTACGCTACATCTTCCGCACCGACCAGAAATCGGCCAAGCCCTACGAAGAGGCCGTTATGGCGCGGGTGCAGACTATGCTACGCAGCAAGTACGGAACCGGGAAAAGCTGGTTCCCCGGTTTTCTGCCCTGGGTATACCGAAAGTTTGTTGCACCGCGGATTGCAGGTACGCTCACCAAGAAGATTATCGGGGAAATCTTGCTCGATTTTGAGAAAAGGGGCTTGTTGAAGTGACAGGAGGTAGAGAGTAGTAGGTAGATGATGGTATAGGGACTTCCATGTAATCCTACTACCCTATACCCTCTACCAAATACAAGGTGAGGTTGTGGCATTCAGTCATTTAGTAACCTCCAACCTCAACCTCAACCTCAACCTTAACCTTAACCTCAAATTACGCATCAGCCAGCACATCGGAAGTCACTTCCTCGGTCCAGCCAAACTCATCTTCGATCTTGCCGGAACGCAGACCGTCGATCTCGGCCTTTACCATGACACCAATCTCACGCTCTTCCATGGGCGGAAGCTCCATGAGGGTATCCTGGTATTGGATTTTCGAAACATGCGCCACCACGGCTGCGGTACCGCTACCGAACACCTCCTTGAGCTGACCGGCTTTATAAGCCTTCACCACCTCGTCGATATGGAGGGGCTTTTCTTCCACGGTATATCCTTTTTTCTTCAGGATCTGAATGATGGAATCACGGGTGATCCCTTTCAGGATGGCGCCATCGGTAGCCGGAGTAACCACTTTATCGCCGATCACGAAAAAGATATTCATGGTACCCACTTCCTGGATATACTTAAACTCGTGACCATCCATCCACATGACCTGATCAAAACCTTTATCTTGCGCGATCTTGGCTGGAAGGAGAGAGCCGGCATAGTTTCCGGCGGCTTTGGCCTCACCGGTACCGCCCTTTACGGCACGAACGTATTTCGATTCGGCGATCAGGCTTACTGGCTTGGGATAGTAGGGACCAACGGGGCCGGTGAAAATGATAAAGCGGTACGTTTGTGAAGGCTTAACACCGATAAATTCATCCATAGCGAACATGTACGGACGAATGTACAGGGCGCTTCCTTCCTGGGGCGGGATCCAATCGGCATCGACCGCAACAAGACTGCGCAAGCCCTGCAGGAACAGGTCTTCGGGCAGAGAAGGCATACACATGCGCTCGGCCGAACGATTCAGTCGGCGGCTGTGTTGTTCAGGACGCATCAGCATGGGACGACCATCGAACGATTTCGAGGCTTTCATACCTTCAAAAATAGCTTGTCCGTAGTGCAGCACCATAGCTGCAGGATGCATCTCAAAACGTTCGAAGGGAACGATGCGAGGGTCTTGCCATTCTCCGTCACGATAATCAGCGACGAACATGTGGTCGGAAAAAACGCGTCCGAACGGGATGTTTTCGAAGTCAACTTCGCCGATTCGGGGCTTTGTGGTTTTGGTAATGGTGATATCGTAGGGCATAATCCGTATTTTAGTCGTCAAATATACCAAATAATTGATAAATATTCTATCTTAACGCATAATAAGTGAATTTAATTCCGATTTATTTGGGTATTACACCTGTAAACAAAATTTAATTTTGAAACCTGGCTTCTTTAACTTTAAAGTATTTGTGCTTCCGGAGGGCGAAGCCCCGCCAACAGCTGGCTACGGTCAGGGCCAAAAGGGACTATTGGTGATCTATGCGCCGGGTGAAACGCCCACGGAAACGCTAAATGGCTTTCTGAATAAGATCCTACAAGCTATCAAATACGACCTGGAGCGGGACGCAATTACTTATTATAAAACACCTCAGCACCCCCTGAGTTTGGCTGACTTAGTCCGGGAAGGTGCATTTCAGCACGTTTTGCTATTTGGCATCACACCTGCCCAAATTGGTTTAAACCTGGATATCTCTACCTACGAACCAACGACCTGGGAGCACACCCAAATCCTACCTGCCGACGGTTTGGAAGCCATCTACCGGGAGCGCCAGGCCGGTGGTAAAGAAAAATCAGCCCGCCTGTGGGCCATGCTCAAACAAACCTTTTTAGCCTCCTGAATCTATGAAACCTACCCTCGTTTTTGCCACGGGCAACTCCAATAAGTTACGGGAAGTACGCGAATTAATTGGTCAGCATTATGTCGTTAAGGGGCTTGCCGATATCGGCTGCATGGAAGATATTCCCGAAACCAGTCCCACTATTGCCGGCAATGCCTTGCAAAAAGCGCATTACGTGCGCGATCATTACCAACTCGATTGTTTTTCGGAAGACACCGGACTGGAGGTCGATGCCCTGAACGGAGATCCGGGTATTTACTCGGCTCGTTATGCTGGGCCCCAGAAGAATGCACAGGACAATATGCAATTGCTTTTGCAAAATCTGGAAGGTAAGGACCATCGCGCTGCTCAATTCCGAACCGTGGTAGCGCTTATCCTCGACGGAGAAGAACACACTTTTGAGGGCATCGTTCGGGGTCATATTTTGGAAGCTCCCCGGGGAACCGGCGGGTTTGGGTACGACCCGGTCTTTGTTCCTGAAGGATACCATCAGACCTTTGCCGAATTGGACGCCTCGATAAAAAACCAGATCAGCCATCGGGGCCGAGCTGTAAGGCAGTTGGCTGAATTCCTTTCGGGTCGCTTCTAAGAGCTTGTCGGTGCTACACACTTTGGACTTAACCCCGCCAATAGCGAAGGCCCAACAAACCCTAAAAAGTTGCACGACCTCCCCATTTTACCTATCTTAATGAGTTCTAGGGCTTATTACTCATTGATCCTATCGTTTGCTTTGTCAAATATACCTTTTGGGAGCGCTGGTGCGCTTATGCTCGCGTGAAAAGGTTGGACAAAGCTCAATTTTTTTCGGAAGCGGTATATTAGCTACGAACCACTTAGATTATGGCGGGCTATGAATGAAGAAAACTTTACAGATTACCTCAAAAAGGTTTCCAACCTGTACAAAATATCTTACGAGGAGTTAAAGACCCTTGTACACCAGTATCCCTATTGTCAGAATCTGCATCAATTATTGGTGGAAAAGAGTAAACTCGAGGAGCACGAACACTACGAACAGAATCTGGCCCGGGCCTCCACCTATACCAATGACCGTCCGCATTTGTTTCGCAAACTACAACGGATACAGGAACTTGAAAAAGCGGAGGAAAGTGTCCTGGCTCACGACGAGTACCTGGAACTCCCCAACCTGAAAGAGTTGGGTACGCCTTTACCAGCTCTGCCGACCGATGCGGACGAACCGGCTAAACCCCCACTAGCCCTAAATTTCGCCGAAGAACCAGCACCTGCCGATTCCGGAACTGAAATCCCGGACTTCCCGCGACAGGAAGAAGAGGAGGATTCTTACACCGCAGCCGATAAACATCCGACGGAACAGGGACCGACCGAAACACCAAGGATCGTTGAACAGGCACCTCCTTCCGTTAATGCCCGAACCGATGCATCCGAACTGAGCACCTGGAAGCTCGACACCGAAATTATCAGGGCTATCGCTACGGCACTAAGGGTCGTGGATACCACTATCTTCCGTCCTAAGACACTCGGACAAAAGCCCTTTTCGCTCCTAAATGGCCAGCAGCAATTCGGAAAAGAGGATGCAAAGCCATCGGGTCCCAGGCCCAAGGCTTCCTTCCCTTCCTGGGTACAACAATTTCAGCCCAATCACGTGAAATTGCAGTTGGGTGAATTGATGGAAGCCAAAAAGATGGAAGACAAAAAGAAAGATCGCAAGAATAAAAAGAATGGCCATGGGAAGGATGGTGCCGCGGTAGAACAGGTAATCCAACAGTCGATCATGGAAAACCCGGACCTGGCGTCGGAAACCCTGGCCGAATTACTGGTAGCACAAATGCAATACGAAAAAGCGATTTCTGTTTATGAGCGCTTAATCTTGAAATTTCCGGAAAAAAGTTCTTTCTTTGCGGAGAAAATTTCGAATCTCAAAAAGTTAATGGTATGACCTTCATGACGATCCTGATCGCCTTGGTAAGCATTCTTTTAATGGGTGCTGTGTTGATCCAAAACCCGAAGGGCGGCGGTGTGGATAGCACGTTCGGAGGTACGCAGGCCAACCAAATGTTCGGTGCAGCTAAGTCAGCTGATTTCATTGAGAAAGCCACCTGGTATCTGGCAGCTGCCCTCTTTGTTTTATGTATTATCTCGACTTTGATGTCCGGAGACGTAACGGGTGTTACGGATGCTCCGCTCATGTCGGAATAAACGGGAGATGATCCCACCTAAAAGCCCCGCTGGCTACTGTCAGCGGGGCTTTTTTTTGTCAGGTCAAACAAGACAATTTGACAAGCGAGGTGCCAATTTTTCGAGTTGGCAGCCATCCGTCCTTTACCGGAAGGCCATCGGGCTGCAAAAATGGCATGAATGCCGACTTGGCACGACCTTCGCTATTAGTATTACTATCTGAAAAATCAATTTTGTCACCAATACAAACCATTAAATTTAGCTACCTATGAAGCCAATAAACGACAGAGTAGTGGTTAAGCCGGCCGCCGCCGAAGAGAAAACGGAAGGCGGTATCATCATTCCCGATACGGCCAAAGAAAAACCACAACGCGGCGAAGTCGTGGCCGTTGGTCCTGGTAAAGATGGTAACGCAATGACCGTCAAAGAAGGCGACATCGTACTCTACGGTAAATACGCCGGCCAGGAACTGAATTACAAAGGTCAGGATTACCTGATCATGCGGGAAGACGACATCCTGGTTGTCCTCGACTAAAGCATGGGTATGATCCCCTCGCTTAACTAATCCATTCATCAAATCAAAAATAAAAGCTGACATGGCTAAAGAAATTAGCTTCGACAGAACTGCCAGAGAACAATTACGCGCAGGTGTTGATGCCTTGGCAAATGCCGTTAAAGTCACTCTCGGTCCCAAAGGCCGCAACGTGGTTATTGAAAAGAGCTTCGGTGCTCCACAGATCACTAAAGATGGTGTAACGGTTGCCAAAGAAATTGAACTGGAAAACAAAGTAGAAAATATGGGCGCTCAGATGGTCAAGGAAGTGGCGTCCAAGACTGCTGACATTGCCGGTGACGGTACTACTACCGCAACCGTTTTGGCGCAAGCCATGATCAATGCCGGTCTGAAAAACGTTACCGCCGGTGCCAACCCAATGGACCTGAAACGCGGTATCGACAAGGCTGTCAAGCAAGTGATCGCCCACCTCGAAGGTCAATCCGAGCATATTGGTGATGACTTCGAAAAAGTAAAACAGGTTGGTGCTATCTCCGCTAACAACGACAACGAGATCGGACAACTGATCGCCGACGCTATGAAGCGTGTTTCCAAAGACGGTGTGATCACCGTGGAGGAAGCAAAAGGTACTGAAACCTATGTGGAAGAAGTACTCGGTATGCAGTTTGATCGCGGCTACCTGTCTCCTTACTTCGTTACCGATACCGAAAACATGGTAACGGAATACGAAAACCCGCTCATCCTCATCCACGACAAGAAGATCTCCAACATGCAGGACATCGTTCCTCTGCTCGAAAAAGCAGTAGGTGCCGGCCGTCCGTTGCTGATCATTGCCGAGGATATCGAAAGCCAGGCACTGGGAGTACTGGTAGTCAATCGCTTGCGCGCTCAGCTGAAAGTAGTTGCCGTTAAAGCACCTGGTTTCGGTGACCGCCGTAAAGCCATGCTGGAAGACATTGCCATCCTTACCGGTGGTACGGTTATCAGCGAAGAAAAAGGCTATAAACTGGAAAACGCCACCCTGGAACACCTGGGATCTGCCGAAAAAATCACTGTCGACAAAGACAATACAACTATTGTCAATGGCAAGGGTACTGATGACCAGATCCAGGCTCGCATCAACCAGATCAAGCAGCAGATCGAAAATACAACATCCGACTACGACCGCGAGAAGCTCCAGGAGCGTCTGGCTAAGCTGTCTGGTGGTGTAGCTGTACTCTACGTAGGTGCTGCTACCGAAGTGGAAATGAAAGAGAAGAAAGATCGCGTGGATGACGCCCTGCACGCCACTCGCGCTGCCGTTGAAGAAGGTATCGTTGCCGGTGGTGGTGTCGCCCTGGTGCGTACCATCGAGGCCCTCAAGGACCTGAAAGGTGACAACGAAGATCAGACCATCGGTATCCAGATCGTACGCAAGGCACTGGAATCACCACTCCGCACCATTGCCGATAACGCTGGTGTCGAAGGATCCGTGATACTGCAACAAGTACTGGGTGGCAAAGATAGCTACGGCTACAACGCCCGTACCAATGCGTTTGAAGATCTGAAAGCAGCCGGTGTAATCGACCCGACCAAGGTGACTCGTATCGCCGTGGAAAATGCGGCATCGATCTCCGGTATGGTCCTCACCACCGAATGTGTGATCAGCGACCAACCAGATGAAAACGACGGAGGTGGCGGAATGCCCGGTGGAATGCCCGGTGGTGGCATGCCCGGCATGATGTAATCAGCCCGCGTTTTTTCGAGATACATTCCCCCGAATGGGCCGTACGGCTTGTTCGGGGGTTTTTATTTGGTGGTCGATCCTCCGGATCGACCTACACGGTCTATTGACATCCCATCCTCCTAATTACTGAGACCGTCCCCTCTATCGAAGGGTGATTTTGCCTTACCATTTAGTAAATTATCCGGATCAAATTCCTGAAGGTAGGAATCCAGTTCCGGTAGAATTCCAAACCCTTCGGCCTGATTGAAAAAGTGAGAAATAACTTCATAAAAGCCAAAAGCTACCCCTTTATCAAAATCACTTTTCTTTTGATCGATCTGAATAGCCCGGTCAATGCATTGTTTCAATGTATCGTTCAGGTAGTAAATGAAGCTTTCTTTTTCCATATTCCGTTTTTAAAAGCTGTTTGAAAAAGATAAGGGTTATTTTTATGGAAGGAAAGTCAGGTCGATCCAGAGGATCGACCACCTATTCCTCCGTACGTACCATCTCCCCCGCCTCGTAAATCTCCGTTTTCACCCACTGCCCGTCCGGCTGGTAAATCTCCCACGGGCCCTGCTTCTTACCCTTCTCATACGCTCCACGTTCCCACACCTGACCGTTATTGAAATAGGCGGTGTGGATTCCCACCGGCTGGTCTCGTTCGTAATATTCGTCCTGCCGTAGTTGACCGTTGGGGTGGTAGTACCGCCAGGAACCGTGCCCGTAGCCTGCTTGCCAATAGGCCGCAAAGCGCAGTTGCCCGTTTTCGTACCATTCCTGCCAGTAGCCGTGGGCCAGTCCGTCACGGATTTCCTTCCACAGCTTTGGCTTGCCATTGGAATAGGTATCGGTCACGATCCCGGTAAGCAAAGAATCACCAAGGGTGATCTTGGGGTCGTAGTAAGCGCCACCGGCCTCCGCCAGGTCACTGGCCTGAAACACTCGCTGTGCGAAGGCTTGCGTCCACAGCATCCCAAAACAGCACACGAGAAAAATTGAATTTAGCTTCATAGCTCTGCATTTTCCAACACTTTTACAAATACCTAACAATATTAGGTAAAAAAACTGACTTTGTAGTTGCCCCTGGTTTGTATCTTGCCTCAGATCGACCCTGGCTTTACGTTGCCCGAACTTCGGCCGCCCAACGACGATCGACATCCACCTACAAAACATTCCACCATGCCTAATCATACCTACTTCCCTGTATCAAATACCTGTTACCTGCTACTAACTACCCTCCTCCTCACCAGTTGCCAGCCAGCAATCCAGGAACGCCCCGCACAAT
>JASBTH010000241.1 GCA_030148525.1 Saprospiraceae bacterium
GTCTGTAATGCTTGCACCATCTGATCGACAGTTGCCATCGCCTGGCTTTCGGGTGAATCGGTATTGCTTACTTGTTCGTCGGTTGCATCGTCACCACCTTCCGTTTTGGCATTTTGACAGCCCATGCTCAGGCAAAAAAGAAAGGTAAGAACGGTTAGCGCACGTAAATTCGTCATGTCGTTTTCTTTGGTTTTAATACGTATTGGGTGACCTGGTTGTTGGCTTTAGCCTTTCGGCAAAAAAATAACGACCGGGTACAGGCGGCAATCTAAGGGAATTATACCGCTTACGAAAGGGTTGGCCCCTAACCAATCCGTAAGCGGTATTCCGGATTCCCGCAGTTAAAAAGCCATTCCCCCGGCAGGGAGGATGGCCTGTTCAACCACCTCAGAGTACCGGCGTCAGCCAGACAGGTGTCGGCATCCTGAGCACTCAAGCTGAGGGCGCCAAAAATCATGAGCAGGGATAACACCCGGCACATTCGTTGGTAATACGAGCAAACGGTCTTTGCATGGCCTACAGGATTGGTTATAAAAACATAATAACACCAAAACGGACCAATCCTAATACTGCTTACAGGAACCACAAAAGAATGCCGGAATGACAAAAAATATATATTATCAATACCCCTGGCGTAAAATTACGTGACGTGCTTACTTACTAAAGCTAAATGATTACTGGTGTATATCTTGTTGGGGCAAATTTTAATGGAGGCCTAGCTGTTTCGTATCTGGTCAATCATAGCGTATAAGTGGGAGTCATATTTCCATATCCGGGAATAAGGAAGGGGCTTGGCCCCGAATTGCCGGCGAATGGCTCCTACGGCTTTCATCATACTGCCCTCAAAATCGAAAGTGGCCAGACCGAGATTTTCTTTCGCATAGCGGATCCCTTCCCAGATCAGGAGCATACCAGAACCACTATTCCGATGGGCCGGATCATCACCACTCAGGTGGTAATACACCGATTGCTGGTCCCAAATCAGGTAGGCGACAGAATGCACATTTCCCGCGGCGTCCCGGGCCAGATACATGTGGCGGGCTTCTTTTTGCCGTAAGGCAGCATCATGACGTTGAAAATCTGCCAGGGAATAAGGGGTGGCCAGCCCCTGACGCCGGAAGCTCAGCGAATTGATTCGGTAAAAGAGCTCGGGGTCGTCAAAAGGGCGTACCTCCAGTTCCCTGGAGGCACTTTTTATATTCCGGCGCATATTCCGGTTCAACCCCTTGTACAGATCATCCACTTCCCGGCTGAGATCCAATTGATAGGAATAGCGTGTCGTTTGGCGAAAGCCTTGCCAATAAAGCGGAAGCCAATTGGCGAATTGGTAATGACAATCGGCCTTGATGCAGTCCACTTTTGGCAGTTGTTCGGAGAGCTGTTGTATCCACCGCAATCGCTGGCGGTGATCGCCGGCACCGGGAAGGATCCATGGTCCCATGAATTTTGTAAACAGGGGCATAGCCAGATAGGTAAATCCAAACCGCTTCTTTTGAAACCATGGCCAAATCCCTACTACCTGGTTATCATTTTCTACCAAGGCAGTACCCCACTTGTCGTGCCCGCACACCGCATCCAGGTACCAGTCGTTGTAAAATACCGGAAGTAACCCGGCATGATCCGAGCAAAAAGTACGGTATGTATTGCGGTTGGTAATCGCCATAGCTTATCTTTTTCGGGCCAGCATCAAACCATCACGCAGCGGAAGAATGATATTTTCGATACGCTCGTCTGCCCGAACGAGGGCATTAAAAGCATGCAGGGAAGCAGTATCTTCATCCTGATCGGGGGTGAGGACCTTACCGCTCCAAAGTACATTATCGGCCAGTATACACCCTCCTGGTGCTACCCGATCGATAATCAGGTTGAAGTACGCCTCGTAATCACGCTTACCGGCATCAATAAATACCAGGTCAAAGGGTCCTGGCAGGCCCGGAATAATGTCGTGGGCATCACCGAGGTGAAGTTGAATCTGATCCTGCCGTCCACTTTCTTTCAGATACTTGCGGATAAGGTAGGCCATTTCCGGATTGGCTTCGATGGTGTGCAGTTCACTGTCCTTACCTAAGCCCTCGGCTAAACACAGCGTTGCGTAGCCGGTAAAGGTGCCGATCTCTAAAATGCGCCGGGGCTTGATCCAGCTACTCAGCATGCGCAAAAACTGCCCCTGCAGACGGCCACTCATCATTTGGGGAGCGAGTGTTTTCAAGTGAGTTTCCCGCTCTAACCGATATAGCAGTTCGCCGGGAGGCGTGCTCATTTTTTCGCAGTATTCATTAAGGCGGGTATACAGATCGTTGTGGCCGGTTCGGTGTTCCATGGAGCAAATATAGAGAAATCAGAGGTCAGAGATCAGAGGTCAGAAGCCCTTCTGACCTCTGATCTCTGACCTCTGACTTCAAATCAGTTCATCGCGATCGTAGTCATCAGGTGGAAGTTGTCCTTGAAAATTTTGATGGAGATCGCGAGCAGGATAATGCCAAAGACTTTGCGCAGCACATTCGAGCCGCTCTCACCGAGCTTGCGACCGATCCAGTCACTGCTGCGCAACACGGCAAAAATGACCAGGATATTGAGGACGATTCCCAACGCAATATCGGGTTGAGCATACTTCGCCTTCAGGGTGATAATAGTGGTCATAGTGCCTGCTCCGGCCAGCAAGGGGAAAGCGATGGGTACAATAGTTCCTTTCTTTTCCTCCAGGTGATCGTCCCGGAACAGCGTAACGCCGAGCACCATCTCCAGACCCAGCAGAAATATGATGATGGAACCAGCCACCGCAAAGGATTCTACATCAACCCCAAACAGGCCCAAAAGTGGTTTGCCGATCAACAGGAACAGTAGCATAATGAGCATCGCGATCAGCGACGCTTTAGCAGATTCGATCTTCACGCCTTTTTTCTTCATGTCGATGATCACGGGCAGGGAACCTATGATGTCGATCACAGAAAAAAGTACCAGTGATACAGAGATCAGGTCTTTAACATGGATCATGGGCATTGTCAATTTTTGTGTTTGTTTGTATTAGAAAAAAAGTTCGGGATACCCCCGGGTCCTGTCAGACCCGTGGATACCCCGTGACGTTGTCGACCGCTACGTGCGGTCATTTCCCATAAAAGCGCGCAAAACTAGGCGCTTTTTTGCAAAATCAAAACCCTAGTACAAGACCAGATTGTCAAAAGTTTCCTACGGTGGCGAAAAAGGCAGGGATATCGAATAATTTAACGAGTGCTAAAATGACTACCGCAACCAATACACGATGGGCCCACACATTGGCTTGTGGGTAGCTCGAGGCATAGTGAGCGGTAAAGTAGCCACCGGCCGTTTGCCCGACGGCCATCAACAGTCCGATCGGCCAGTCGATCAAACCCCGGTATTGGAAGATAGCGAGGGCGGCGATGGTGTAAATGGCCACTACGACAATCTTCACGGCATTACTGTCGATGAGGCTATACCGGGCCCCAAGTACCATGGCGGCCAGGAAAAAGACGCCCATTCCCATCTGGATAAAGCCTCCGTAAAAACCCAGCACCAGAAAGAGCGGAATACTGATCCAGGGATTAAGCGTTTTGGAGGCATCCGTCTCGCGCAGCCAGCGCTTTGGCTTTACCAGGATCACAATAAACATGGCTACCAACAAGAAGCGGAACACAAACATGAACTGTTCACTACTCACGTACACCGCTACGATAATGCCCGCCAGGGCTCCGATCACTGTCGACAAAATGATGGTGCCACTGCGTCGTACGTGCAATTTCCCGTTCCGGTAAAAAGCATAGGCCCCTGCTACCGACTGCGTCCAAACCCCTACGCGGTTGGTGCCGTTGGCTACATTTCCCGGCAGGCCCAACAGCTCCGTCAGGATAGTCAGGGTGATCGCCGATCCGTTGCCTGCCAGGGTGTTGATCGCCCCGGCAACAGCACTGCCCGCGATGGCAATTACGTAGTGGTACCATTCCATATCAGGTATGAGGTTTGAGGTATGAGGTTTGAGGTGGGGGGGGAGG
>JASBTH010000167.1 GCA_030148525.1 Saprospiraceae bacterium
CGTTGTATCCCCCTCTTCCACCAGCTCATTCTTCCCATCGGTTAATTTAATGGGCTCGCCGCCATCGATCGATTGTACAAAGACGTGACCCGAATCCGACCAGGCAATCCACGACCGGTCCTCCGTCCAGTCCAGATTTCGCGAACGATCCATCGTATCGACCAGAATGCGCGGCTCTTCATCTTGGGTTAAGGACTGTTTCAGCCAGGCGTAGCGGGTACCCGTGCGCCGGTCGTAACTGGTCTTTTGCGGATCACGCACCTGATACGCCAGGAATTCAGCCTCGTCGTCGAGCGTCAGGTTTTGATAGATGCCTTCCGGCAAAATTATCTCCGTGTTGCCATTGTCGACTTGTACACGCACCACCTGGCTTTTATTGCTTTGATTGCCGATGGCATCCCACTTCAGGAAGGGGGCCTCGGAATCATAAACGGTGATGGGGCCTTCCGTGGCCTCCTCGTATAGTTTTGTGGTGGCGGCCAGCCAACCGTCGGCCCGTGTTTCGGCGAGCAGGGATTCTCCGTCGGGGAACCATTCCAGATCACCGTCCCCGATCAGGGATACCTTGTCATCCGTAGGCACAGTACGCAGGTTCCCGCTGGACAATTCGTAGATCTGGATACGGTAAGCACCATCCGTCAGGCGATAAAAGGCCAGCTGGTCACTATCCGGTGACCAGACGGGGTTGCCCACGTGACCGGGTTCACCAATAGGAATTGCGGTGTCGTCACTGGTTCGATACAACATGAGTTGTCCCGTAAACGGTCGAATGTAATTGGGATCCCGAAACCGGAAATGGTCCACACCCAGGCGGTTTTGCGTACCCTTAGACGTAATGCCCACGGCGTAGTTGCCATTAGGGCTGAGGGATACACTCCTTATGGATACCACCTCAAGGGCGTCGGCTGGTGTGAATGTCGTTTGCCCCGTCATGGTAGAAAAGGAGATCAAAAGCAGGGAGAGTAATAGCAGTCTGTTCATTAGGTAGTGTTTGTTTACTTGGAAAATAGCCAAAAAATAAATGGAAAAAACTCTTGTCGGCTTACTGACCAAAAGTTGAAACTATCAGCCCCCCTCAATATTAACCCGAGACAATGCGTATTTTTAAAAATTGCTGACCAGGCAAATCCCCAATCTACCTGAATCCATGGCAAAGAACTCCCCGAATTTGAATTCTAACCTATCGAGATGGTATACCTGGATAGGGCACCTTTTCTTTTGGGTGGTTTTTCTAGCCTGCATCTTCTTGTACCAGGAAAGGCTGCTTTCCTTTGATACCGCTTATTATACATTTCACCTGGTCACCTTCCAGGATTTTTTCATTAAGCACGACCGGTACATTAGTTATCTGACCCAATGGGTACCACTTCTCGGAGTGGACTGGGGATGGTCTTTGGCAAATGTTTTCAGGGCGTACTCTGTGTCCTTTTACCTGTGGTTTTACGGATTGTTTTTGATCATTGTGTATGGGCTGCGAAATCCACTGGGGGGATTATTGATCGTGGGTAGTTTATGCCTGGGTATGCGCTATAAATTCTTTGCCGCTATCTCTGAAATTACCTTCGGACTGGCTATTGGTGCTTTTTTGGTTGCCTGGCTGACCAGTCGCAAAGAAGGGAACGGACTCAGATGGCTGGATTTCGCGGTGGTAGGTATTTGTCTGGTTGGTTTATTTGGAGCACATCTGGCTCCCCTGTATCCGATAATGACCTTCCTGGTCTTTGAAAGATTCTACGATAAAACCTGGCTGAAGCCTAAACGCTGGATCATGCCAGGTTTTATTTTGGCAGTATTTGTTGTCAAATTTTTCGTGGTACAGGAGGATGAATACGAGTCCAATCGGCTGGCGGATTTACTGAATCCTGAATCCATTAGGGACCTTTTTCTGCATCCCGGAGATCACTATATTTTTGCAGCCCTAAGACAGTATTTCACCACCCAATATGTGTTACCCGGTCTGGCATTTGTGGCTAGTGTTGGCTGGTTAGTATGGAAGCGCAAAATCCTGGCAGGCTTATTCATTTTGCTGTCCTTTCTGGGGTGGATCGTGATCAATATTATTACTTATTCCGATCTGGGAGGACCAGTTTTTATCATGCTCGATGGATATCTGGCTTTATTGGGGTTAATCTGGATGACTCCTTTTTATTTCCTGCTACGCGATAATCGGCGTTGGCTACCAGCTGTAGTTATGTCTTTACTTATTGTGGTCAGTACCTGGCAGATGATCGGTACCTATTCTTTTTATCGGCAGCGATTGACCTATATCAAGGAGACCCTTGCTATGCATCCGGAGCCAGCTCAAAAAAAGTTGATCGTTCCCTGGAATTTATTCGAGTGGAATACCATGTGGTTCCCTTATGAATTACCTCACGAAACACTTATGCTTACCGCACTGGAAGACCCGGATAGCTGTCGTACTATCTATGTCCTCATTGACGCTCCACTGGATGCTGAATTTCTAAAATCTGATGGGTTTATCCAGTTCCAGGGTGCACATGATGCGAGTACTATCAATAACTCTCCCTATTTTAATCTTCCGGAGATGCCGTATGTGGAAGCTGATACAACCGCCTGGAAATAGAACGTATCAATTTTCGTAATTTAGATTGGCTAAAGATCTGGGTATTATCGGGTCGGTCTGCCAAAAGAATTTCCGGAAAAATGTGTCTTTCGGGCTTTTTCTGCGTCTTAACGAAAAGTTAAGACCCCGAAAAAACCAGATATCCTGACCAGCCCCGTATTTTGACCTTAACGAACAAACCCGAATTCGCCATTGAGTGCTACTTGTCATAGAGGAATGGAGGACCTGGAGGTCATTCTGACGTACCTGGATACCCAAGCCGAGCCGTGTTTTACCCTGATCTATAACCGGTATTCGACCAAAGTGTACGCCAAATGTCTCTCCCTTTTGAAGAACGAAGCCCTGGCCCGCGATGCCACCCAGGAAATTTTCACCAAAATATTCCTGAATCTGTCGCGCTTTGGTCAGCGGTCACGCTTCTCCACCTGGGTGTATTCCATCACCTATAATTACTGCATTGATTTTTTGCGGAAGCAGCAAAAAAAGCAAGCCCTCTTCTCAGACGAGCTCGATGATCCACCTGACCTAGCCGATCAGGAGGTACCTGATTACGAATTGCTGGAGATGGAGGTGCAACTATTGAAAAAAGTACTCGACGATATTCCTGCCGGCGACAAAGCCGTGCTGCTGATGAAGTATCAGGATGATATGTCGATCCGGGATATGGCCGAGGTGCTCGATAAATCAGAAAGCGCTATTAAAATGAAACTAAAACGGGCCAAGGCTAAGGCCATGGCCTCCAAAAAAAGCCGGATGGCGGATGCTATCTGAGTATACATATGAATAATTTTCACAGACTGTACGAAGAGGAAGAAGCTGCCTTTGTACGCGAAGGAAACCAGGAAGTCCTGCAAAACATTCAGGGCACCCTGCATTTCTTTCGTATGCTGGGCGATGTGGCTGATGTGTATCTGTCGGGAATGTTGGGCGTGCTGACCGCCAGTAATCCGCCCGTCAGTGATAGCCAGTCTGCCGCATCTAATGCACCGGATCAACCCCCGCGCGGACCGGCACCGGATGGGCCTCAGGAACCACCCCGGTAACCACAAAGATCAAGCGAACCAAACCAACGACTGACAAAATATTGCCTATGCACTGGATGTTTCTACAACAAAGCTGGTTTTCTAACCTGCAGGAACAGCTCCCCTTTGTGAATCAATTCGTTTCTGATGGCCTCACTTTCCTGGGAAGGTTGCTGGGGGCATTACTCATTTTGCTGATCGGAAGGATCATTGGTAAGTTGGTCGGAAAAGGCTTCACCAAGCTTCTGCAAAAGATCGGTGTTGACAAATTAGCCGATCGGTTGGGGGACATAGATATTTTCCGGAAATCGAAATGGAAAATCCAGCCGAGTGTAGTCATCGGCAAGGTTTTTTACTACATCATCTTCTTCATCTTTATCTGGATCGCTACCGATATGCTGCGGATCCAGGCCCTCTCCGACCTTATCGCCCGGGGCTTTGATTATCTGCCGGTTCTCACCTCCGCTCTGGTCGTTTTTATTGCGGGAGTCATCCTGGCCGACTTTCTCAAGCGCCTGGTACTTACGGCTACTAAATCCCTCAATATTCCGGCTGCCAACATGATCGCCAATCTGGTGTTCTATTTTCTATTCATCAATGTGGCTGTGATTAGTTTGGCGCAGGCGGGTATCCAAACCGAGTCGATCCAAGACAATATATCTATTATCCTGGCGGGCATTGTTGCAGCTTTTGCCATTGGATACGGGTATGCTTCCCGCCCGCTATTGGGTAATCTACTGGCGGCCTACTACAACCGGAGCCGGGTAAATGTAGGTGATCACATTACTATTGAAGGAGTCGAGGGCGAAATTGTCAAAATGGATAATACCTCCTTCACTATTGATGCCGGCGATAAGCTGGTAGTTTTCCCACTGAACAAGTTGATGACCGAACGGTACGAACGTCAGAAGTAGCCGTTGATGGTCTGCATAGTATAACCCTTAAAATTCCTACTTATGCTCAAGCACATTTTCTTGTGTTGCCTGGTACTCCTATTGGTGACCCCCAACCTGATTGCTCAGGATGAGGAAGAACTGCCCGCTGGCTGGACCTCCGGAGCAGGTCTCGGGCTTGATTTTGCCCAGCTCTTACAGATTAACCCGCGTCAGGGTGCCGGTCAGAATCGGATTGGCTTTGGTGGTGCGGTTAATTATTTTGCTAAATATCGCCGGGATCGTCTGGCCTGGGACAACCTGGCTACCTGGCAATTCGGTATACAGCGCCTGGGGTCCGGTATTATTGCTCAGGGCAATGAAGAACGACGGGTACCCTTCCAGAAAGCCATCGACGATCTGCGCTTTAATTCGAAGGTGGGATACCAAACGTCGCAAAACTCGAATTTTTTCTACGCGGCCGACATGTCTTTTCTCACTCAGTTGACTCCTACCTATCAGGGATCCGATGAATATCCGGGTAATTTCCTGTCAGATATTACCGGCCAGGGCAATCTATTGTCCAAGTTTTTTAACCCCGGCACACTCAACCTTTCGGTTGGTATGGACTGGAAGCCTAACGATAAATTCAGCCTCTACTATTCACCCGTAGGTGCCAAGTTCATTTTCGTTCCTGACGACTTTATTGCTTCCCTCGGCGTACATGGTAACCCGGTAGAGGGTGATCGCGATCCGGATACTGGTCGTTTCACCACCTTCGACAATGCTTTTTCCGCACTCGGACAAACCCTGCGCGCCAACTACGCGACTAAATTTCTTGCAGAGCGAGGTACGTTCACCTCCTCCATGCTCCTTTTCTCCAACTACCTGGAGAATCCCCAAAACATCGACGTAGACTGGACCAACGAATTGGCCCTGACCATCGTTGCCGGCCTGCAGGCAGCTGTCACTGTCAACGTGTTCTACGATGACGATGTCCTCGTCCAGATCACCGACTGGGACGAACCCAACGGCGTAAGCGGCCTCGGTAAGCGCGTCAGCATCACTCAGCAATTCCTCCTGAAGTACAACGTGACTTTCTAGCATTATCTGGCTTTCGCCAAAAAAAGGCCGCACCGTTGCCAATTGGCAACGGTGCGGCCTTTTTTATAGAGCTCTGTCAGGGGCACCAAACCCCGAGCCAGCAAGCCACACCCGAACAGCCCCGCCAGGGGCGATCTGATCCGAGCCAGCGAGGTCCCACTTTCCGGCCTTTGAGTTGAGAAAAGGTCCCCCAACCCCGAGCCTGCGAGGCCTCACCCCGTTAACAAAACAGCCCCGCCAGGGGCGCCCTCACTATTCTCCCGGGCGTAAGCCCGGGGGGGCTTGCACATCCCACAAAATTTCCTTTATTACCACCCAATCCAAATGAAAAAAACACAACGCATGATCTTACGTACCCTTTTGATAGCGGTAACCTGCTGCCTGCTGTCGACCGCGCTAGCCGCTCAAAACAAAAAAGATACCCTACCCGACGGCTGGACACTTGGTGCCGGTTTCGGCTTCGACTTTTCCCAACTCTTACAGATCAACCCCAAACAAGGTGCTGGGCAAAACCAGATCGGATTTGGCATTGCCACTAGCGGCTTCGCCAAGTACCGCAAAAAACGCCTCGCCTGGGACCACGCCCTATTGTGGCAATTCGGCATTCAGCGCCTGGGGTCGGGTATTATTGCCCAGGGGACCTCCCAACGTATTCCTTTCCAAAAGTCCATCGATGAATTTCAGTACAACCTGAAGTTTGGGTACCGGACAACCAAAGAATCCAAGTGGTTTTACGCTGCCAATACCAATCTCGTCACTCCGATCCTGCCTACCTACATGGGAGGCGAAGACTTTCCGGGGAATTTTCTGAAAGATGTGGCCGGCATGGGGCAGCTCAGAGCCCGTTTTTTTAGCCCTGCCACTGTGAATATATCGGTGGGCATCGACTTTAAGCCCGACGAGACCTTCTCTGCTTATTATTCACCATTGGGGGCCAAATTCATTTTTGTGCCCGACGATGAAATCGCTTCCCTCGGTGTACACGGTAATCCGGTAGAAGGCGAACCGGACCCCGATACCGGGCGCTATGCCGAATTCGACAATATCTTTGAAGCCATGGGACAGACCCTGCGATTGGGCGTATCCACCAAATTCATGGAGAATAAAGGGGCCTTCAATAGTACGCTTCTGCTCTTTTCCAACTACCTGGAGAACCCCGAAAATATCGATGTTAACTGGGGTACGGATCTGAGCGTGGCTCTGGTGAAAAACCTGCAAGTATCCGTTAATGTGAATGTGTTTTACGACGATGATGTACGGGTACAAATTACCGACTTCAGTAAACCAAACGGGGTCGATGGGTTGGGTAAGCGGGTAAGCCTGACCCAGCAATTGCTCATCAAATACAATTTTACGATCTAATGGTGGAGGGAGGTCGGTTGTGGTTACGGTCGGTCCAACAAATTCCCTAACTTGTCCGTATAACCACCGTAATGTCTGCGTCGACTTTTGCCGAAAGGCTAATCAAGAATAACCTAGCCACCGACTTTCGGGCTCGGAGGCGATCAACCAAATTGTCCTATGTCAGCGGATAAAAAACTATTTCTCCTCGATGGGCACGCCCTCGTCTATCGGGCCCACTTCGCCTTTATAAATCGCCCATTGATCAACTCGAAAGGTGTGAATACTTCGGCCATTACGGGCTTCACCCGCACTCTTTGGGACCTGCTCCAGAATGAAAAACCCACCCACATCGCGGTGGCCTTTGATCCGGATGGCCCCACCTTCCGGCACGATATGTTCGAGGAGTACAAAGCTAATCGCGAAGAGCAACCCGAAGATATCGCCATCGCCTTCCCCTACATCCGCAAGATCGTAGAGGCCTTTCAAATTCCCATTGTAACCGTGAAGGGGTACGAGGCCGACGACGTAATCGGTACCCTGGCCAAGAAGGCCGAGAAAGACGGCTATACCACCTATATGGTAACCCCCGATAAAGATTTTGGGCAGCTGGTAACGGATCATATTCTGATCTACAAGCCCTCACGCCAGGGGAATGGCGTGGAGATACAGGGCCCTAAAGAAGTATGCGAAAAATGGAATATTGAGCGCACCGAGCAGGTGATCGACATCTTAGCATTGCAGGGCGACAGCATCGATAATATCCCCGGGGTTCCGGGCATCGGTGCGAAAACGGCGGCCAAATTACTAGCCAAATACGATTCAGTGGAGGGGCTGCTCGACCACATCGATGAGCTCAAGGGAAAGCAACAGGAAAAGGTACGCGATAATGCCGATCAGGCACGACTGTCGAAAGAGCTGGCAACTATTGATATTGAGGTACCCATCGACTTCGAGCCCCAAAAGCTCCAGATCGATCCCATGGATAAGGACGCCCTTAGCGAATTATTTGTAGAACTCGAATTCCGCACCCTGGCCCGCTCGATTCTTGGTGATTCCGAGGAGTCTGCTGCGCCTTCCGGCAAAAAGGGTAGTACCCAGGGATCACTGTTTGGCGAAGAGTCGGATGTCGACGTACAAGCACCCCGCTTGAAAAAACATTCCATCGCCAGCAAGACCATCGAAAATACCGACCACGAATACTTTTTTATCGATACGGCTGAGAAGCGCGCCAACCTGATCAAGCAGCTTACCCAACAAAAAGAGGTTTGCTTCGATACGGAAACTACCAATATCGATGCTACCCAGGCCGAATTGGTGGGCATTGCCTTCTCCTGGAAAGCCCACGAAGGCTATTATGTGCCCTTTCCCGAGGATCAAAAAGAGGCACAGGCACTGGTCGATGAGTTCCGGTCCTTTTTTGAGAATCCGGATATCACCAAGGTCGCCCAAAATCTGAAGTACGATGCTCTGGTGCTGCGGCGTTATGGCGTGCGCATCGAGGGCTACTATTTTGATACAATGATCGCTCATTACCTGTTGGAGCCCGAGCTGCGGCACAATATGGATTATCTGGCCGAAACGTACCTGGAGTACAAACCGGTCCCCATCGAAAACCTGATTGGCAAGAAGGGTAAGAACCAGAAGACCATGCGCGATGTCGACCCCTCCCAGGTGACTGACTACGCCGCCGAGGATGCCGATATAACCTTCCAGCTCAAGGAGTATCTGGAACCCAAGCTTAAAGAAGAAGAGGTACTTCACGATCTGTACTATAAAGTGGAGTCCCCTCTGGTACACGTATTGGTAGATATGGAATACGAGGGTATAAACCTCGACAGCGAATTCCTCCACCACTACGCCAAAGAACTAAAAGACGATATCGCCGAACTGGAGGAAAAGATCCACGAAATAGCCGGTGTACAATTCAATATCGGATCACCCAAGCAGGTAGGTGAAGTCCTCTTCGATAAAATGGGGCTACCCTATAAAGGCCGTAAAACGAAATCAGGTCAGTACAGCACCAACGAGGATAAATTGACCGACCTGGCAGCCGATTATCCCATCGTCAACGAAATTCTGGATTACCGTGGCCTCACCAAATTGTTATCGACCTACGTGGAAGCGCTGCCGAAAATGGTGCACCCCGAAACCGGCCGTATCCACTCCTCTTTCAATCAAGCCTTGGCTGCTACCGGCCGGCTCAGCTCTAACAACCCCAACCTCCAGAATATTCCCATACGTACGGAAGAAGGAGCCCGGGTACGTGAGGCCTTCATCCCCCGCGACAAAAATCACGTGCTGTTAGCGGCCGACTACTCACAGATCGAGTTGCGCCTCATTGCCGAGATAAGCAAAGACGAAGCCATGGTGGAGGCCTTCAAAGAAGGTAAAGACATTCACAGTGCTACCGCCGCCCGGGTATTCGAGGTCCCCTACGACGAGGTGACCCGCGAGCAACGATATCGCGCCAAGACGGTCAACTTCTCGATTATTTACGGAGCAGGAGCGACCAATCTTTCGCGACAGCTTAATATCAAACGCGCCGAAGCCAAAGAGCTGATCGAGCAATACTTCAAACAGTACAGTGGCCTCAAGCAATACATGGACGATATGGTGGAGCACGCCCGCAAGCACGGCTACGTGAAGACCCTCATCGGTCGCCGCCGACACCTGCGCGATATTAACTCCAAGAGTTCCCTGGCCCGCAGCAATGCCGAACGCATGGCTATCAATACGCCGATTCAGGGATCAGCTGCCGATATGATCAAGATTGCTATGGTCAATGTGCACAATTTGTTGCGTGCCAAGGACTACGCTACCCGCATGATCCTGCAGGTGCACGATGAATTGATCTTCGATGTTCCCAAGGAAGAGTTAGACGAAGTTAAGCCACAGATCATGGAGCTGATGAAAAACGGGCTGCCCGATTTGGACTTCCCTTTCCTTGTTGAGGCAGGTATTGGTAAGAGGTGGCTGGAAGCACTCTAAGAAATAAGTCGAAAAAAAAGCCGGCTCAATC
>JASBTH010000255.1 GCA_030148525.1 Saprospiraceae bacterium
GGCCGGCCATCCGCGAACGTCGAGCGGAATATCATCGGGATCGTATGCCAAGCCATTGAGGCGGGCCTGTTCGAAGTTTCGGATATGTTCCTGAATGCTTTCCCCGGTGACGGTAAAAAAGCGATCCCATTTAGCACAGACATCCTGGCTAACGGTACCAGTAGTGGGGTTCAACGGTCCCGGCCAGAAGTCGAAATCACCCCCGTTGCGGCCATAGGTCTGGGCAGCCAGTTTCAGGTTACCGGCGGGATCAACACCTCCCAGCCAAACGGCACCGGCAAAAATGGATGACACCGGATCTTCGGTTGGGGGCACCTTGGGTACTACGTAGACACCCTCGTTACCATTCCACCACACATCCCCACCGGTAGTCAGCCGGGCACGGACATTGTTGATGGACATATCAATCTGATTAATGGCATTGTCACAATCCTCGCGAAAGGATCGGGTCTCAATGGATTGGTTGCGCTCGTTGCGTTCCTTCAACTTGGGGTTATGGCGGGCCATACCCTGGGGCAGGAAAGCCAGGCAAAAGACGAAGAGGAGCCAGGGAGTAAAAAATCGCATGAGTCACCTGTTTTATACATTCCGGACAGTAGTCCGAATACTCGTTTTTCAAATTAAAAGTCCAATATAGCTCCCAGGAAAATCCGGCGCGGGAGCGAATAAAAATCAGGGTTAATCAAAGCCCATTGGTACGAGGCCAGATAGGACTCGACACTTTGTACCGAATTCTGGATCTGCTGCAATTTATCCCGCCCGTTCGACGAAGCGATGAACCCGTCGTCCTGGGGGGAGCCGGTTACCGGGTACACATTGATCACGTTGCGTCGGTCCAGCAGGTTCGACACCCGGCAATACACATTCATATTCAACCCCGGCGTCAATTGGAACGATTTATCGACGCGGAGATTAAGGGTGAAATTCCAGGGCTTGCGGGCACCATTGATAGCACCAGCGGTTTGCGAGCCGCCCAGTTCCTGTGGTGTTAGCTGAGCTGTATAGGGACGCCCCGAGACCGCTACTCCCTGCAGGTTGACCCCAAAATTAGACAGTATATCCGCGCCAAACAGGCGGGGACCAGTGTAGAAGCGACCGCTTCCGTAGCGGTAGTCCATGACAAAATTAATCCGGTGGCGTTCGTCAAAGTTGAGCGGAAACAGGGTGCGTAAGTTGCCCCGGCTGGTCAATCCCCGTTGGGAGTTCGCATCGGAGCCCGTACCATCGGCGAATTGTAGGGTATAGTTGGTAGTTAGGGTCATATTACCCGTACGACGCAGCTCGTACTCGAACGAAAAGCCATATACCGTACCAAAGTCGATATTGTCATAGGTCTCATACTGGTTGACGATGGGGACCGGGAAAAAGGTACGCCGCTGGATCATGTCGCGCAGCTCCCGGTAGTAAGAGGCAATTTTTAACTTCGAGGATTCGGTAAGCTTCTGCTGGAAACCAATCTCGTAGTTAATGGTGCGCTCGGGCCGCAAATTGGGGTTATTCTGGAGTCCCCCGGCATTATCGGTGAAGTAAAAATAGTTGAGGGCCGTAGCCAGCGTATTGGACGGGGGCCGCTGTACCAGGATATCGTAATGCGCAAAGAAGTTGGCGTTCTGAGATATTGGAAACGAGAAAGCCAGGCGGGGCATGACGTTAATCTGGGTCTCGTAATCCTCAAAGGAGACCGAAGGATCGTAGTCGGGCGACTTGATGAAGTTGTTGTTCTCCTCTACCCGTTCGTCCTGATATTTGGGGAACACCAATCCTCCCGCAAAGATTTCCGTAGGACTGTTCACCGGGTTACCATTACCCCTAAACCATTGGTCACCATCGCGATAAGCCACCACACTGGAACCCGTTTCATCCAGGTATACTTTGTAATCAAACCCGATACTTTCGGGGCGGCTTCCGCCAAAATTATCGTGGTACTCCTTAGCACCCATGATTTCGTACAGGGAGTATGGATCCTTGAGGACCTGTGTATTGGCATCGTAGGCATCAACCCGTACACCCAGGCGGAAGATAATATCGCGGAAGGTAAACTTATCCTGCAGGTAAAAGGCCGTGTAGACCGGACGGTTGGGAGCTACCGGAAAGGTTCGCACGCCATCGGCATCGCGGGCGGTGAAAAAGTCCTGGAAAGAGCCATCGAATTGATTGCCGAGGTAATCGTACCCAAAATAGCCGACCAATCCCTGATCATTGAGCTCACGGGCCGAGAACAAGTCCAGGCTTAGCTGATCGGGGGTCAGTCCGTCTACGTTTACGTACTGATTAAGGGGTACGCCCAATTTCTCGCGAATGGCACGGTAGAAGCGGTTGTCACCACTTTCCACAATGGAAACTTCCAGAAGTGGCGTCTCCGGAAAGTCGGGAATATCAATGGTACCCACCGTGTCGGCACCGGGGATAATTCCCTGAATATGATTATTAACTTGCTGGCGGGCGATGTTCCAGAGCCCCTGAGGTACTACCGTATAGCCCCGGTTGATCCGTTCTTCGTAGATCACACCGAGTTGGATATTGTGGCGCCCCTTGTCGGAGCCACCGGGGACCAGGTCGAAATTGACCCGACCATTGAAGGTGTAAAGATCGTTATCCCCCCGTTGCGCCTGGTTGAAAACCCAGCCTACATTGGTATGGAAACCATACGAATTGCTAAACTGCGGGCGGATAAAGCCATTTGCTGCGATAAAATTATCGCGGCTGAAAACGGCTGCGTTATTAAAGACGTCCGACAGAATAAAGTCGCCAATCTGTGGGTTTATGCCTTCCCCCTGGTCGATTTGGGGCAGAGCCTTATTGTAGTTGGCTAAAATGGGATTCACTGTTCCGGGTTCGTAGCCGCGTAAAACCTGACGGTAGTCGGTATGGGTCAGTACTCCGTCCTGGTTAGTGGTAAAGGTGGGCACCCATTCAATATCAAAATTACCAATGTAGCCGTAATCGAAGTAGTTGAAGCCGTGGCGGTCATCAAAGGTCTCCGACTGATTCTTCTCGTAGCCAAATTGCAACGAATAGGAGGCGTTTTGGATCAAACTTCCTGAATTTCGACCGTCATTCTCAGCCGACAATCCGGAGCGCCCCAGCCGGTGCCGGAATCGAAAATTACCGCGATACGTGGAGTTAGCAGTCATGGGATTATTGTGGCTGTTGTAAACCTGCCAGCCTCCCGGTGTAAATCGGTTGGAATTGTCCGTAAAGGTTCCCGTGAAAGCCACATCGATGGCCGGGCTAATTCGGGCATCCAGTTTAGCCGTCAGATCTATGCGTCTGCTCTCTTCGTTGGGGTTGTAATTGAGGACATTGACATCGTCGTCGTTGAAGTAGTCGGCTGCCACCACCAGGTTCCCCTGACGATCGATAATGGGGTTCGCCTGGAGATCAGCGAGCCGGTCTTCGCGTACCTGGAAGATGTCGGTAGCAGGTGGATCGTCGTCGAGTCGATCCTGGTAGCGACCGGCGATCCGAAAACCGAGGATGGATTGCCCCTCTTTGTTGCGCAAAATAGGCCCGCTGGCATTGAAGCCGATCAGGTTCCAGTTGTAGGGGTCGGTAAGTTGGGAAGATTCCAATTCAATACCTCCGGAAAATTTATTGGAGGGGCCCTTGGTGGTGATGGAAATGATACCACCGGTCACGTCCCCGTACTGAGCCTCCACGCCGCCGGTGATCACCTGAAGTTGCTCAATTTCTGATTCCGGAAGCAAATTGCCGAATACCCGGAGTCCATCTACGTAGTAGTCAGTGGCATTGGAGCGGGATCCGCGCACATTTATCGCGCCCCCTTCGTCAGCCGTGGCCAATCCCGCCGAGGTAGCGGCCAGGGCGTTAATATTACGCGTCGGCAGATTCCGGATGGTTTCCCCCGTGATGACTGCTCCGGAGGTGGTATTATCCTGCTCGATCAGCGGCACCTTGTACTCAGTGATGACTACCTCGTCGATAAGCACCCCTCCCTCGGAGGTCAGTTCAAAATCGAGCCTGGTGGCCTTACCGGCCAGGACCTGGACCCCCGTTATTCGCTGTGCCTGATAACCTACGTAGCTGGCTTCCACTGCGTATGTACCAGGGTCGATATCGGGAAAATTGTAATTACCGTTCATGTCGGTTTCCGTACCAAGGGAAAGGACTCCATTTTCATACAGAGCTACGGTACCAAAGAGAATGGGCTCCCCGGTTTCACTATCGGTTACCTTCCCGGCCAGGGAAGTTTGAGACCAGAG
>JASBTH010000278.1 GCA_030148525.1 Saprospiraceae bacterium
GGCGACTATAATGACTTTTGGGCCGGTCGTGATTATCTGAATGATATGGAACCCTTTAAGGCTGCCCTGCTCATGTCACATGGATTCAACGACTGGAACGTCATGCCGGAGCACAGCTACCGGATCGCCATGGCCGCCAAAGAAAAAGGAGTACCCGTACAGATCTATTACCACCAAAACGGGCATGGCGGTCCTCCGCCCCTGAGCATGATGAACCGCTGGTTCACCCGCTACCTCCACGGTGTGGAAAATGGGGTGGAGAATGACCCCAAAGCCTGGATCGTCCGGGAAAATGATGAGCGCGACAAGCCCACCCCCTACCCGGATTATCCACATCCCAATGCCGCTATGGTCAGTATGCATCTGTCGCCCGGTGCACCGGCTGCAGGTGGCCTTCAACTGCAACCGGCCTCCGATCCGGGAACTGAAACGGTAGTCGACAATTTTTCTTTTTCGGGTGAGGCTTTGGCCCAGGCCGAATTGACTGATCACCGATTGCTGTACCTGAGCCCGGTTTTGCAGGAAGACCTGCATATTTCCGGGATAGCCAGTATAAAAGTTCGGGTGGCCAGTAGTAAACCGGCGGCCAACCTCTCGGTATGGCTGGTATCGCTACCCTGGAATGATGGTCGAAGATCCAAAATCACCGACAATATCATCACCCGCGGCTGGGCCGATCCGCAGAACCACCGTTCGCTAACCGAAAGTGAGCCCCTGACGCCCGGGGAATTCGTTGAGCTGGAGTTCGACTTACAGCCCGATGATCAGATCATCAAAGCCGGGCAGCAAATCGGGTTGATGCTCTTTTCAAGCGATAAAGACTTCACCTTACATCCCGACCCGGGTACCGAGCTCACCTTTGATTTAGCAGGTACCGTACTCACTTTGCCGGTAGTGGGTGGCCAGTCTGCCGTTGAAGCTGCTTTAGAATAATAAAGATCGAGGTACAAAAAAAGGTCGCCCGTACGGGCGACCTTTTTTTATGCTTGGGAATTATTCGTTATTACTGCCCGCCGTTATTCAGTTTCCGCCACTCCGTCTGATTGTAATCCCGATGTACATTGGGATTGAAGTTCGCATCATTTGAGCCGATCACCTGTCCCTGGGAGTTGATGTAATAGCTCTGGTAACCTGATTGCACCTGCATGGGGCGATTGTCCCAGGGATTGGTCATAGTATATTCTTCGTGGATCATATTCACCTCCTGGTTACGCAGGCGATCCTGACTGGCCGAACGGTTTTGATATCCCTCCATCCCCATATCGAGGATAGCGTTGGAGGAGGAGGTATGTGCCCGTTGGGTAGCCTGAAAAGCAGCTTCGTTGCTGCGCATACGTGCATTGTGGGCAGCGGCACTTGATGCCAGTCGTTGGGCGGATTCGCGCTCCATCTGCTGCATCTTAGCCTTATGGGCCATCGCCGTATTGCGATCAACCTGCCAGTTGGCCTGAGCGTATAAATAGGTTTCTTTAGCAGATTCAAATACACGGGCCGGCGCTTCTAATTCGGTAATTCCCACGCCCCAGGTGCTGGCGCCACCGGGCATATGTGCCACCATTCGTGTCACCAGGATCAGGGATTTAGAACCGTTGGGTTGGTTCCACTCGGAGGCCACCACATCAAAGGCTTGTAACTGAGAGCGATTCAGGGTCCGTTGTAGCATTTGCTGGCTTCTCTGGGCGATCTCCCTGAGTTCGTACTGCTTGATCAAAGTTCCTCCCTGCTGCTGAATGGAGGGAATGATGTTTTGCTGCATAATGGCCTGTACCGGAACGGGATTAGCCACCTGCTGACCGGTCATCTGGGCCACGTATGGGTCGATATTGAAGTAATACATTTCCATAGGCCGACCACTTACCTGAATGCCACCAGGCCCCTGGTAGCCCTGGCTTCCCTGTGGTGTGGTTACCACTTTCCAGCTAACGGGTAAAGGCAGGTATGAAGTTATCCGGCCCGTTTTAGTATCCCGAACAGGCTTCATTTCAATCGGGTCAGTTTGGGCAGGCTCAGCAGGCATGGTTGAGGTATTTACAAAAGCAACATTTGGAGATGAGGAATTCAAATACTCGGCCTCCTGCGCATTATTCTCACAAGAAAATAACAGGCTGGCGATCAATAGGGCGGAAAGGGAAGGAACGATTTTCATGACGATGGGCATTTTGTCGTTTTTCAATGCGATTTGTCTTTGTATCGCATTGAATCGCAAAAGGTCATCACCTCGATCGTTTTTTATAAGATTTTAGACTAAAAGAGGCTAGATAGAAGAATTAGACTTCTCTTTCTTCTATCTAGCCTCTAGTATCTGAAAGTCTTATTTAGTAACAATCAACTTCTCCGTCACCTGATTACCCCGGGCATCGGTGATCCGGTAGTAGTAAATGCCGGTTTGCAGTTGGCTAAGGTCCACCTCCAGTTCGTGGGAGCCTGAGGTTTGCTGTCCGCTGAAGAGTACGCGCTGTACATTACCGGCTTTGTCCAACAGCTCAATGCGGGCGGTACCGGCTGCGGGGAGCTCATACGTAATACGGGTGGCATTTATGGCTGGGTTAGGGTAGGTTTTGGCTACTATCTCCGCCTTCTGCATTTGTACTGGCTGAGCCGCAGGGTCCATCAACAAAAAGTGAGCAGCCCGCATGAATCCAAACGAATCCTCCATTCTCTCGGTACGGTCTCCTTCGGCTTTATGTCCGCGGCGGCGAGGGCGGTCCTCACCGGTAGCATCGGCGGGCTTATACTGTTCGTGGATAGCCTTCATATCCTCTTTCCACTGCTCGGCTTGTGGCTCAATTTCGGCCATCAGGTCTTTAATGTCGGTACCATAGGTTTCCAGCAATCCCTTAATTTGCTCCTTATTGGCTTTGCGTTCGGCCTTCTGTTCTTCCGTTGGACGCTCCCCCCGGTGTGGACGCTCCCCTTCCTCCGGACGTTGCGCACGCAATTCAGCGATCAGCTCCTTATCGGATTCGGAGATCACTTCTTCCAACTTGGCACGCTGAGCCCGCAACACGGGCTCCATGTTCTCGGTCCGGTAGGCGTCTATTGCCGCACGCAACTCGTCATTCTGTCTGGGCGCACGAGTTCTTTTTCCCTTCTGATCTCTAACCTCTGATCTCTGACTTCGAAGCGTTTCCAACTGCTCTTCCGTCAGGATATTTTCCAGACCTACTTTCTGTTCTTCCAGGATCTCCCTCGCGGCTTCGCGACGGGCTTCGTCGGTTTCGAAGGATTGCTCACGGAGTGTCTGCAACCGGGCCTTAGTCTCGTCGAACAAGGGTTTTAAATCGGCTACTTGCTGGTCACTCAGATCGAGTTGTGTCTGGAGGTGCTCCAGATTGGGTGCCATGGGGCGAGGCCCGCGTCGTCCTTCGGGGCCGCGTTGGGCGAAGGTAACAGTCAGGGTCGCTGCGAATACCAGCAGCGTCATTGCGAATCGTTTCATGATTACGGTTTTTTTGTGAATCAGAATAGTGTGTTTTGGTCACACATCGCTTTGACTCCGGCTTTCGCCAAAAATTAAAAGCAACCCCTGATTTTTAACCGTAATTAACCTTCATCAGGTTTGAGGTGTGAGGTTTGAGGTATGAGGTAAGGTTATAGGAAAGGCTTGAGGTTGCCTCAGCCCGAGCCTGTAAGCTCATACCTAAACCTCTTACTTGGCCTCAAACCCCAAACCTCAAACCTATAACCTGATTAGTATGCCTTTGCGAACAACACCCGTCCCTTCGATGGCTTACCACTGTACACACACTGCCCGTCTTCGGCTTCGGCATCGTTGGGGATACAGCGGATGGTCGCTTTGGTGAGTTCTTTGATCTTGGTCTCCGTTTCGGTTGTTCCGTCCCAATGAGCAGAGATGAACCCCGGAATATCCTGATCCAGTACTTCTTTGAAATCGTCGAAGTTGTCGACTGAGGTGGTATGGTCCTCGCGGAACTGTACAGCCCTGCTGAACAGGTTTTCCTGGATGCCTACCAGCAGGTCGGCAATATACTCGGCCGCACCTTCGATTGGCTGGAAGGTCTTTTCCTTGGTATCGCGACGGGCAATTTCCACCTGTCCCTTCTCCAGATCGCGCTTGCCGATACCGATGCGTACGGGTACGCCTTTCAGTTCGTGTTCGGCAAACTTAAAGCCGGGACGGTTTTTCTTGTCTTCGTCGTAGCCCACGGTAATACCTTTAGCTCGCAGGGCCTGCATGATCTTTTCAGCTGCTTCCCCGATTTCCGGACTTGGTTTCGGAATGGGTACGATCATGACCTGGATCGGAGCCAGTTTGGGAGGTACAATGAGGCCATCATCGTCGGAGTGCGTCATGATCAGTCCGCCCATCAGGCGGGTAGAGACGCCCCATGAGGTAGCCCAGACGTATTCCTCCTTGTTGCCTTCGTTCAGGAATTTTACGTCGAATGCTTTCGCAAAATTCTGCCCCAGGAAGTGTGACGTTCCTGCTTGCAGAGCCTTACCGTCTTGCATCAGCGCCTCGATGGTGTAGGTATCGAGGGCACCGGCAAAGCGTTCGCTTTCCGTTTTAGTCCCACGGATGACGGGCATGGCCATATACTCCTCGGCAAAGGTGGCGTATATATCCTGCATGCGACGTGCCTCCTCGATCGCTTCCGCTTTCGTGGCGTGGGCCGTGTGTCCCTCTTGCCACAGGAACTCCGCCGTGCGGAGGAACAGGCGCGTGCGCATCTCCCAGCGCACCACGTTGGCCCACTGGTTCAGCAGCAGCGGGAGATCGCGGTAGCTCTGCACCCATTTCCCGAGCATGCCGTAGATGATCGTCTCCGACGTCGGTCGGATGATCAGCTCCTCCTCAAGCTCGCTTTCCGGATCGGGTACGAGCGTGCGCTTCCCGTCCACCTCCGCCGCCTTCAGGCGCGAGTGCGTGACGATCGCGC
>JASBTH010000174.1 GCA_030148525.1 Saprospiraceae bacterium
TTTTTGTTGAGTCGCTTATATCCTTTGAGACCAAGGTTTTCAGCGATTTCGCGTAGCTCGGGGACGAGCATGTCGTTGAGTTGCAGAATGTCGAACATAATTGTATTGGTGTGCTTTGAAGTACCTGATATGGACAATCAGGGGAGGTGTTTTACCTGATCGAAATCAAATTCGTTTACGTGTGGGAAAAGATGCAAATAGCCAACAAATGGCAGTTAACCAAAAACAGATACTGAAGGATCCTACTTCCCAGGACTAAAATAGTTGACCGTTCTGTAAGAGGTTTGTGGGAATTCAGTAGGAATTTGGATAATACCTACAACGCGAGCAAAGCTCAATGTGTGCGGTGTGTATTTGCCTTGCAGAAGCAAAAATACATTATATTTTTAAAACCGTCTAGTATCTTCGCAAAAATGTAACCAAAAAATTAAGCGAAGGTTTAGTCAGCCTTAGGTTTTTTGCCTGGCTTAGGGCAAAAACCGGGGATTTCCTATTTTCGCGAAATCGCCTGAGGCCTGAACGGTTTTTTGGCGAAAGCCGTTTTAATCCATTGAACACAAGCTACTACCAATTATGCTGCAACTGAATGTTATTCGGGAGAACCGCGATCGCGTGGTTCAGGGATTAAAGACCCGTAATTTCCGGGAAGAAGATCTAGGCCTGGTCGATAAAGCCATCGCGCTCGACGATCGGCGCAAGGAGGTGCAAACCAGTTTGGATGAGGCCAAGGCCAAACGCAATAGCCTGTCGTCTCAGGTAGGGGCACTTTTCAAGGAAGGCAAACGCGACGAAGCCGAACAGATCCGCAAGGAAGTCAGTGGCCTGAAGGAAGACATTGCCCGGCAGGAGGAAGAGCTGCGCAGCGTCGAGGCCGAACGCACGGAGGTGTTGCTGCAACTTCCCAATATCCCGCACGATAGTGTACCTGCCGGACATACCGACGAGGACAACGAGGTGTACCAGGCCTGGACGAGCGAACTGCCGACACTGGGAGGCGATGCTCTGCCCCACTGGGAGCTGGCCGAGAAATACGGCATCTTCGATTTGCAACTCGGTACCAAGATCACGGGGTCCGGGTTTCCCGTTTTTCGCGGCAAGGGGGCGCGGTTGCAGCGGGCGTTGATCGCCTTTTTCCTCGACGAGGCATCAAAAGCAGGCTACGAGGAGGTGGTACCACCTTTGCTGGTCAACGAAGATACAGCCCGTGCCACCGGGCAACTGCCCGACAAGGAGGGGCAGATGTACTACGTGGAACGTGACAATCTGTACCTCATTCCCACGGCCGAGGTGCCGCTGACCAATATCTACCGGGGTGATATACTCTCCGTGGATGATCTGCCGGTTAAGATTACCGGCTATACGCCTTGTTTTCGTCGGGAAGCTGGTTCGTACGGTGCGCACGTACGCGGCCTTAACCGGGTACATCAGTTTGACAAGATTGAGATTGTACAGATTGCCCACCCCGAGCAATCGTACGCCGTACTGGAAGAAATGCTGTTGCATATCGGCGGGTTGCTGACTAAGTTGGAATTACCTTTCCGCGTGCTGCGCTTGTGTGGAGGAGACCTGGGTTTTACTTCCGCACTGACCTTCGATTTTGAGGTGTACTCCGCTGCTCAGGAACGCTGGCTGGAAGTGAGTTCGGCCTCTAACTTCGAGACCTATCAGAGCAATCGCCTGAAGCTGCGCTATCGCGAAGGTGAAGGGGCAAAACCACAGCTGGTACACACCCTGAACGGCAGCGCACTGGCACTGGCGCGTATCATCGCCGCTTTGCTCGAAAACAACCAAACTCCGGAGGGGATTGTTATTCCCAAGGTACTGCAATCGTATACAGGCTTTGACCGTATCGATTAAGGAGCAGGCAGTTTTCCGGAAGGGAAGCTGTACACCATATTGACGTATAAAAAAGAATAAAGAAAGCTATGGCTGCATTAGGAGGGTATTACGGCTACATGATTGTTGGTGGCCTGTTATCACTGGTAGGCATGTTTGTGAGTTCCCGCCTCAAAGGGAAGTTTCGCAAGTACAGCCGAATCCGCAACACAGCTAATATGTCGGGCCAGCAAGTGGCCGAAGCTATGTTGCGCCATTACGGTATTCAGGATGTTACTATTAAGCAGGGGAAAGGGATGCTGACCGATCATTACAACCCCGTTTCCAAAACGGTTAGTCTTTCGCCCGAGGTGTACCAGGGACGCAGTATTGCCTCGGCAGCGGTGGCTGCCCACGAATGCGGGCACGCGGTTCAGCACGCCACGGCCTACAGTATGCTGCAGTTGCGGTCCCGCCTGGTACCGATCGTTCAGCTTTCGGCGACTGCTCAGCAATGGTTGTTATTGATCGCCTTCATTACCATTAATTCCATGCCCCAACTGATGCTGATCACTATTGTCGCATTCGGGATTACCACCCTGTTTTCCTTTATCACTTTACCGGTGGAGTTTGACGCCAGTAAGCGTGCGCTGGCCTGGTTGGACCAGAGCCAGGTAGCCGAAGGGCGGGAATACAAGGGCGCTAAGGATGCGCTGTGGTGGGCAGCCATGACTTACGTAGCAGCTGCACTCAGCGCACTGGTTATGTTGCTTTACCTGGTGTTGCGCTATTCGGCCGCAACGAACGACTAAAGTAACAGAGGAACTGATACAAACGACCTGTTTTGGGTACCCGAAACAGGTCGTTTGTATCATAATTACAGGACTTTATTTTTTGCGGAAGCGTAATTGCCGTATTTTGGCTTCGCTTTTTCTGTTAGCAGATAAGCGACGCCAACATTTTCTGATCATAAACGCAGATAGTCATGCAAGAAGAAGAATTACAGATGCACCTGGACGAAGCTAAGGAGGGGATGGAGAAAGCCATCGATCACCTGAAAAAGCAATTGGCTAAGATCAATACAGGTAAGGCATCCCCACGCTCACTTGAGGGGGTTCTGGTGGATTACTACGGCAGTCCCACGCCACTCAACCAAGTGGCGAATGTAGGTACCCAGGATTCACGCACACTGACTATTCAGCCATGGGAAAAGTCGATGCTTGCCCCTATCGAAAAGGCTATCTTCGAAGCTAACCTGGGGTTTACGCCGCAGAACGACGGGGAGATCGTTCGGATCAATATTCCATTATTGACCGAAGAACGCCGTAAGGAATTGGCAAAAGTAGCCCGGGCCGAAGGCGAAGAGTCTAAGCAGGGAATCCGCTCGTCCCGTCGCGATGCTATGGATGCCATTAAGCAAGCTGTGAAGGATGGCTATCCCGAAGATGCTGGTAAAGACCGGGAAGACGAGGTGCAGAAAATGACCAATGCCTATAATCATAAGATTGAAGAGCTGGTCTCCAATAAGGAAGTCGATATCATGAAGGTGTAATCGCCTCTTTTTTAATTCATTTAGGCAAAGGTAATTTGATATTTTAGTGGAATCCTGTTACCTTTGCCCCACTTTTGAAGACGGATAAAAGAAGATATAATGAAAAGGACGTATCAACCATCGAGAAGAAAGCGCTCCAATAAGCACGGTTTCCGCTCCCGCATGGCTACCAAGAACGGGCGCCGGGTGCTGAAAACGCGTCGTGCCAAAGGCCGTAAGCGCCTGACGGTTTCTGATGAAAAGCGATTGAAGAAAGCCTAAACAGGCTTAGCATAATACTGACATCTCCCAAAAAGAGGAGCGCAAGTACTTACTTGCGCTCCTCTTTTTGACTGTTCGTGGTAACCGTTCCGGTTATTGCACGGCATCTCCCCGTAGTACCCGGTATCGCTTACGGGCTTCCACGGCAAAGGTACTATTCGAGAAGTCGATAAAGAGGGTTTCGTAGTAAGTCTTGGCCTTTTCCGGGTCGTTCAGTTGGTTTTCATAGAGTTGCCCTAATTTGTACAGTGCGTTGTCGGCACGGATGCCATCGCTGAAATCATCGACTATTCGCTGCAGCATTTCTGCGGTCTGCAGATAATCGCGCTTCTTTTCGTAAATACGCGCTTTCAGGTAGAGCACATCATCCTCCAGATCGTGCCCGGGAAACTCCCGGACCAGAGTATCCAATTTTGCGAAAGCCTCATCAAACTGATTTTGAAAGACCAACAGGTCGGCGTCGGCGTAGAGGGCCATGGCGGTTTCGGTGCTATCCAGTCCCAGATTGTCCATTATGAAGACTGACAAGTCCAGGGCATCGTTGGCGATGAGCTTAGAAGTGCTGGCCTTGAGTACATCAAACTGTGATTGAGCCCACTGAAAATCGCGATTGAAATACGACAGACGCGCATTGCGGTAGCGAGCCTCGTGACCCAGCTGATCGTCTTTGAACGCTTTATCGACCTGGCTATACAGTAGTGTCGCTTCCCAGACTTCTCCTTCGATCAGGTAGTAATCGCCCAATTGAAGCTTGCCCTGTGCCTGTACCCAGGGATTGAGCCCCGGATATTCGATCATTTCTTCCAGCAGGGTAATGGCTCTTTTGTTATCGTTTAAATATAAAGCTTCCAGTTCGGCCAGCTCCAAAATAATGGGGGCCGTAACCTTGCGGCGACCGAATTCATCGAGGAAATCGAGGTATTGCTGTTCCAGCTTTTTCAATTCATCCTGGCTGTAGTCATAGCCTTCGACGAGCTTAAGCCGGCGGTTGCGCAGGGCCTCCCGTTTGGCATCGATGTAAAAAGAAGAGCTGGGTCCCTTTTCTTCCACGATGTAGTCGTAGGCGCGGATAGCCGTGTCGTAATCCTTGTCATTAGCTGCTATCTCGGCCAGTTGATAGATGCGCTGGCCATTTTCGCGTAACCGGCGATCCATAGCCAGCACCTGGCGCAAGGCTTTGCTGTACTCCTTTTCCTGAATGAACACCCAGGTGAGTAATACGGGATAATAGATAACGTCGCGATCTTCCTGTATGCGTGTGTACAGTTGCTTTTGCAATTCTTCAAACTCTTCCTGCGAGAAATAGCGCTGGAAGATGGTCTGTAGGGTGTTCATGCGGTCCGGGTTGGCCGCCAGCGCATTGAGGTATTGGGTCACCATTTTTTCCGATTCGCCTTTGCGGCGATACAGCTCCCCCAGGTTATAGGCGAATACTTCATCGTCGCGCAATAAGTCCGCACCCCGTTCGAAGGTTTGGATGGCCAGGTCGTACTTCATTTCTACGGTAAAGATATTGGCCAATTTGGTAATGGCGTATTTATTGCGTGGTAACTGGCCGATAGCCCGCATGTATTGTTCCTGGGCTTTGTCGTCTTTCAGCTGGGCCTCGAAGAGGGTACCCAGGGAAACGTAGAGGCGCATATTTTCCGGGAACTGACGAATCTGGCGCTCCACCAGTTGCTCGGCTTCCTGGTAGCGCTCCAGATTCAACAGGCTATTAAAATACCGGTCGAAGTAGTATTCGTTTTCTTCATTTTGCTCGAAAAGCTGCTCGTATAAGATGGCGGCTTTTTCATATTCACCATCCAGGAAATACTGTTGGGCCAGGCGTGCGTTTTGGCTTATCGCCAAAAAAGGAAGGACCAACAATAGGCTCGTCAAAATCGTCCGCATAGTTATTGTGTTTCAAACTCGTCTGTAGGTTAAAGAACGGTGGATGACGGCAAAAGTTGCTTGCTCCGCCGATGGTTTCAGAAGGTACGTCGATTTCAAAACAATTACCGGTCAACTACCGACAAATTCAGGATTAAATACGGAGGCCACGGTCCACGGTTCACGGTTCACGGTTCTTTGCTGTGCTCTATGGGGCTTCGGCAGGCATACGCGGCAGATTATTGATATATGAACGTGAGGTTGGGCACAAACTATTTCTTAAAGAGAGGAAACCTAAGGCCCAACCTCCCGGTACAGGGTAGTTGGTATAGGGTATAGAGATTCGAGTAAGTCTTACTACCTAATACCCTCTACCAAATACAAGGGGAGGCGGTGGCAATCCGCTCTTTATCAGTCGGTTAGGCTCCAACCTCACGTTTTCCTATTTTTCCAGACGGAATTTGACGGGTAGCTGAAATTGTACCGATACGGCGCGGCCTTGCTGGCGGCCCGGTTGCCAGGGTGTTTGTAAAGACTCCAGTACACCGAGTACCTCTTCAAAAACGGGAGGCGGCGTTTTCTTTGGCGGATGCACGGTGGGTGGTGGCACCATCTCGAGGATGTCGTCGTCAAAGGCCTCGGTGCTGTAGGCCATGGCTACCGGATCGGACTGGGTTACATTGAGAGCGGTAAGGACCAGGCCGAGGGCGATGATCAGGCCGCCCGACCAAAAGGAGGTGTACCAGCGGTGAAGAGTTCTGTTGTTGAGGTATTGCCTTCCGGCAAAAACGATAAGTACGACCAGCATGGGTGCGGCCAATAGCAGGACAGGTACTACCTGGCCAGATAGTTGGAAATGCATAGTAAAGGTGTTTGTTGAAAAATGGCCGGTAGTAGTGACGACGTGAAGGGTGTATCCTTCTTTCTGTATAGATGTAGCGGGCGGTTGTTTTGGTGGGTATCGGGCAAAAAAAATACCGCTCGCCGAAGGTTCGGCGAGCGGTAGGTGGTATGGTGTATACCGGATGCTTTTACTGCAATCTGAAGCGGATCGGCAAGCGGAATTGTACTTTCACCGGGCGGCCGCGCTGGCGACCGGGGGTCCATTTAATTCCGTTGTTATTCATTGATTCCACTACGCGTACAGCCTCTTCACCGGTACCGGCACCTAAGTCACGCAGGAGGGAAACGTCGGCAACAGTACCGTCGGTTTCCACAACGAATTGTACGACTACGGTACCTTCCACACCGTTTTCCCGTGCGATGGCCGGATAGCGCAGGTTTTTACCTACGTATTCGAACACCTTGCGGTCGGAGCAACGTTTTTTAGCCGCTTTGTCGGGCTCGTCCTCACAACCGGGGAATAGTGGCATATCCTCTACCACCATGAAAATCTCTTCTTCTTCAGGTGGTGGTGGAGGTGGCGGAGGTGGAGGTGGCGGGGGAGGCGCTTCTTCTTTGGGCTCTTCGACAAAGACCTCTTCATCGGCCTCGATCGACATGTCCTCAAATTCGAATTCCTCTTCTTCGAGAATTTCTTCTTCCGGCACCTCTTCGATGACGGGTGGTGGCGGAGGTGGTGGCGGAGGTGGCGGTTCAGCGGTACGAGGAGGTTCGATCTCGATATCTTCTTCGACTTCGATCATGAACCCTTGGAATTCTTCCTGTTTCTCGTATTGTGTCCAACTGAATGCCAGTAGCGTCAAGCCAAGAGATGCGACCAAGCCAATGTTAAAGAACGTACCGCTCAGACGGAAAGCATCCGCCTCGGGGTATTTGTTCCGGGCTTTTAGTGGTGATCCCCCTGCCTTAGTGCTTTTCCCGGCCGTCCCATCCTGGGAACGTTTGCGCAATACCATGCGCATGCCCAAGATCACAGCGGCGATAACGAGAACGAGTCCCAATACCGCGGTGACTAGGCCAGTGCCGCTTACAGCAATATCCATACTGACAAGGTTTTATGTAAAAATAAATGAATATATCAGCCATCCCAACCCGAGGCCAACGGTGTTGGCGATCATGTCGGGAAATTCAAACATACGTCCCGGGACAAATGCTCCCTGTATAAATTCCAGACTCACTCCGAAGAGGAGGCAAAGAAGCAGGGCCAACAGCTGATTGCCTCTTGAGGCTTTCCAGCGTTGGTATACGTACAGTCCGACCAGTGTTAGAAACCCCAGGCCCGCGTAGGCCAGGGCGTGTATCAATTTGTCGGGTTCCACCCAGTATTGGGTGGGGATGGGGACCTTTACCCCCACTGTCGTAGATCCCAGGAAAATCAGACCAGCCCACATGAGGGCCGGCAAAAAGGGCCAAAAAAATACCCTTTTTAATAGTTGATGCAGCATACACTGCTTTTGGTGTATCGGTGCGAAAAAAAATTACGCGACCAATTGTTTATACGCTTCGACGTCCATAAGGCCTTCGACCTCAGATGGATCGGACAGCTCGATTTTTACGATCCACCCGTCGCCGTAGGGATCCTTGTTGACGAGCGTGGGATCGTCGCCCTCGTTCTCGTCGAGCTTGGGATTAAATTCCAGGATCTTACCGCTGACGGGCATGAACAGGTCGGAAGTGGTTTTAACGGCTTCGACGGTGCCGAAGACATCATCTTTTCCGAGGCTCTCGCCCACGGTTTCCACTTCGATATACACCAGTTCGTCCAGCTCGGACTGCGCAAAATCCGTAATGCCTACGTAGGCAATATTGCCTTCTTCCAGGCGAATCCATTCGTGTTCCTCCGTATATTTCAATTGAGAAGGAAATTCCATATTTGGATAGTTTGGTTAGTGACAGAATTTTCCGCAGGCCTACGGGTGTTCGCCAAAAATAAATGATTTTGGGCACACCCCTGAATAATCGCCGGATAATTTTCAGAGAAGGCAGGAGTTAGTTTATGGGTCAAGGTCCAAGGGTCATGGGCCAAGGCTCACGGTTCACGGTCTACGGGAGTGGTACCCCATACATATCAGGCTACAGCTTCGGCTGTGTTTAAAAGAGCATCGGGCATCGGGCGTCGGGCACAGGAGGGACTTGCCGGAGCCGGCCTGCATCGGTTTTACCTGGCTGGTGTTTCTCTGCTCTTGATTGCGTGGAGCGTGGAGCGTCGAGGCCGGGAGCGACTGTAGGGAACGAAGAGACTTGCCTGAGCCGGGCTGCCTGGTTTTGCTTGTGCTTATTGGATCTTTGCCCTTTATCGCAGGGAGCGTAGTGCATGGAGCGTCGAGCGTTCCGGCCTGCAGAAGCTGGCGTGGGCAGGGGGCGCGCGACTTGAGCGAACGGAGAGACCGAAGTGACCGAAGAGACTTGCCTGAGCCGGCTTGCCTCGGCTTTACCTGACTGCTGTGTCTTTGCTCTTTTCTGCGTCGGGCGCGGACCAAATACTGAAGACTGGAGACTGCCCACTGGAGACTGCTTCTCTGCTCTTATTTGCGTAGAGCGTAGTGCATAGTGCGTCGAGTATCGAGCCAACGCACGAATCCCATCCCATAAACCACTGCGAAGCTCCGCCCGTACGGGTTGCGCTCACCGCGTGAAAAAGGCAAGTTTAGACTTTAGACTAAAGATTAAAGACCGGAGACTGACTACATTCCCACCGCTGAAGCGGATGGGCTTAAACTGCCAACTGAGCATCCTACTTTTGGCGAAGGCCAATAAATGGAAACCTACATTGAGCACTGCCAACTGGAGACTGACTACACTCTCACCGCTGAAGCGGATGGACTTAAACTGCTAACTGTGCATCCTCCTTTTGGCGAAAGCCGATAAATGGAAACCTACATGGAGCACTGCCAACTGCAGACTGAAGACCGGCTGAAAAAGAACAATGCTCAATGCCCCATTGAGCAATGAGCACTGAACATTGTGCATTCAATTCACAAGAAACGTACCGTCTGTGCTGTGGCCTGCTTATTTATCGGCCAGATACTCTTTGACCCAGCCGGTAGTGACAGATTTGGGTCGCTCCAGCGGGAATCCGAGGGCCCGTGACCAGCACTGTGCGGCCAGTACACCGAGGGCACGACTAACGCCGAACAGTACGGTGTAGAAGCTGTATTCCGTCAGGCCGTAGTGAACGAGCAATGCACCGGAGTGGGCATCGACGTTGGGCCAGGGGTTTTTCACCTTACCCAATCCTTTCAGGATGTCGGGAACGATATCGAAGAGCATCCAGACGATGTTGACGATATCGTCATTTTTGATGTACCCTTCGGCAAATTCCTTTTGGGCGACGAAGCGCGGGTCGGGGCGGCGCAGTACGGCGTGTCCGTACCCGGGGATGACCTGCCCGGCGTTGAGAGTGCTTTGCACGTAGTCAGCTACCTGCTCTTTAGTTGGTTTGCGGGTCCCGAGTGCATCGACCATTTTGAAGATCCATTTGATCACTTCCTGGTTGGCCAGTCCGTGCAGGGGGCCTGCGAGTGCATTCATGCCTCCGGCCAGGGAGTAATACGGGTCGCTCAGGGTGGAGCCTACGAGGTGGGTGGCATGGGCTGAGGCATTTCCACCTTCGTGATCGGCGTGAACGGTCAGGTACAGGCGCATGAGGGATTTGAAATCTTCCCCTTCGATGCCGAGCATGTGGGCAAAGTTACCGGCCCAGTCGAGGTGGGTATTGGGCGCAATATGCATGCCATTGTGGTAGGTGCGGCGGTAGATGTAGGCCGCTACCCGTGGCAGGCGCGCAATGAGGTTCATGGTGTCTTCGTAGGTGGCATCCCAGTATTCATCTTTACTCATTCCTTCGCCGTAGCGGCGGGAGAAAACGCTCTCGGTTTGCATGGATATGATAGCAGTGGAAAACTGCGTCATGGGGTGGGTATCGGTAGGTAGTGCATCGAGTGCCTTAAACGTATGTTCGGGTACATTACTACGACGGATCCACTGACTGGTGAGCCAGTCTACTTCTTCTTCGGTAGGTACTTCTCCGACCAGCATCAACCAAAAGAGGCCTTCGGGGCGTGGCTCCTTTCCATTTTTGGTTTTGGGAAGTTTCTCTTTCAGTTCGGGGATGGTAAATCCGCGGAAGCGAATACCCTCAATGGGATCGAGTTGGGAAGGTTCCCAGATCATCATTTTGATGCCACGGGCGCCGCCGTATAATTGCTTAATGACGACCTCATCCACTTTGGTGTCACCTTTTTCTTTGAGGAGGTTTCGGATTTCGGTGCCAAGGGCAGTTGCTTTTTGATGAAACTTCTTCTTTAGGGGATCCATTTAGTATGTATTGATTATGGTTAGTAATGTTTTTTCGTTTTGCTTGCGGCAAGTGGATCGGCCGACTCCAAATGTAGCCAATTTTTGCCGTTTCAGGCCTATGGAAAGGGTCTTTCATCCCGGATTTAGCCAGTCCTTTTCCCGACATTTGTTAGTCTACTAATAATAGCTTTCAGGAGGCCATTTTGTTTTGCAAATACCGGGAAAAATGCTTCGAACAGCTACCTTTACCAAAAAAAGAGAATAGAACTATGCTGATTGTGCAGGGACGTATTGTGGATGAATCGATCTTATCGGCTTACTTCGTTTGTAACTTGTCGGCCTGCAAAGGGGCTTGTTGTTGGGAGGGGGAATACGGAGCTCCGCTCGAAACGGCGGAGTTGCATACCCTGGAGGCTATTTACGACCGGGTCGCTCCCTTCCTGAGTCCGGCCGGGAAGGAGGTCATTGCCCGCGAAGGCTTGTATACCTATTACAAGGATATGAAAACCTATGGCACGCCCTTGCTGGATGATGGTTCCTGTGCCTACCTCACCTACGGCAGCGATGGCGTGGCTCTGTGTGGGCTGGAACGCGCCTGGCGGGAGGGAGCTTCCCCCTTTCGCAAGCCCATATCCTGCCACCTGTATCCCATCCGGGTGAGTCACGATCGCAAGACTGGTTTCGAAACGCTGCGGTACGATCGTTGGGATATATGCTCGGCGGCTTGCTCTCTGGGTAAGCGGGAATCGGTACCCCTCTATGTTTTTGCCCGGGAAGCCCTGGAACGTGCCTATGGTCCCGAATTTTACCAGGAATTGGAAGCTATGGCCTCATATTTGGAAAAATAAGAGATATGAAAACTTGACTTTTAGTACCAAATGCCTCATTTTGGAGTAGAATACAGTAAAACTATCAGCCAGCACCCTTCCCTGGCCCCTCCTTGAGTTTAAATACACCGCCTGATCTCTACCCTTCCCTTGTTCGCTTAAACTGCACGCCGGAAAGCCAGCTAAGACAGTGATCTGCTTGTTGGTACGATCACCACCATTTACTCTGCTATTTGTAGAATATACGATATATGCGCTACTCATTTAAGATAATGAGTAAGTTTCCCTAGGCCCGGTCTGCCCGGTCCGGGCCACCTTTTTTTACTATTTGACACTTTACAGCGTACTAACTAATGTTTCTGTGTTTATGATCTTTTGACCCTGCATTCCCTCACGCAGGGCTAAAAAAGAAGGCTGTCCGGTATTCCGGACAGCCTTTTAAATAAACACCTAAAACCCTATTAACTAACCTAAATCTTATGGTTCACCTCTGAACCTTTATTTTATCTCAATCACTTTGTGGGGTTTTGCTTTTTCCGCTACCCGTGGCAGCTCGATGTGCAAAACACCGTCGGTATAGTAGGCATGAATAGCCTCGCTGTCGACGTCTTCGGGCAGTTGGAAACTACGCTCGAACGACTGGTAACTGAATTCCCGGCGCACGTAATTATCATCTTCCTGATTGTCTTCGTGCTTGTGCTCCGCTTTGAGGCGCAGCAGGCCGTTGTCAACGTTGATGTCAAATGCATCTTTGGGCATGCCTGGCACTGCTAATTCCAGTGTGTAGGCTTCATCCGTTTCCTTCACATTTAAGGAAGGCTGGCTTTCGCCAAAAAAAGGTGCATCAAAAAAGTTGCTCAGAGAGCTTCCCCAAAAATCATCAAGTAATCGTGGGGATGTCGGACGCTTATAATTACGAATTTTCATAATGCTTGGTTTTTTTGGTTAATCAGTTTAAGGACACTTTAACCAAACTGTTAAGGCGGCCGGAATACTATGGATTCCGGCCTGATAACAGTTTAGCTGATCTCAATCGTACGGGCAGGCTGGGCTTTGGCTTCTTCTTTTTTGGGCAGGGTAATGGTCAGTACACCTTGCTCGTAGGAAGCCCCGATTCCATTACTGTCGATAGCATCTCCCAGGCGGAAGGTACGCTCGAAGTCGTGGTACGAAAAGCCCTGGCGAACAACTGTTTCGTTGTCGGCCTTACCTGTTTCTTTGGAAACCTTCAGGCTCAGTACGTCATCTTCAACGTTGAGGTGAAAATCCGATTTGGTCAGACCGGGTGCGGCCACCTCCAGGCGGTAATTGTCGGCCGTTTCGATCAGGTTGATCGCCGGACGACTCTTAACGCGGCTGGCGGGGACCTCTGGTGTAGTAAAAAACTCATTGAAAAGGGTATCCAGCGGGCTGTTAAACAGGGCTGGACGGTTTGGTTTGCGAACTACCATACGTGTCATGATCTATGTTGTTTTGGTTAATTTTTGAATTCACCAAGCATAGATCAAAGCGCGTACCAAGTGG
>JASBTH010000300.1 GCA_030148525.1 Saprospiraceae bacterium
AATGCGTAACCGCTAAGAGCGTTTACTTTCCCAATAAATGATATTTCATGAATGATAAGCATGCTTTGAATTCTTGATTTTTTGGTCCAAGGTCCAGGGTCAATCATTGCTCTAAAGAAATGGTATTCAATTCTTTAAAACACTGGGTTTTCTTTGGGGTTGTTTGTCCTAAAGAGGAGATGGGGAGGGTGAGGGCTGGTTTGAGAAGCCAATGTACCCATTACCGACATTTTAAAGTTAATTGGAAACGCACAGTGTAAATTGATGGTTTCATTGAGCATTCAGCATTGAGCATTCATCATTTTTACCCCAGCTGCCCGTCAAAATACCCCATCACTTCCTGCAAGGCCTGAAACGTAGGATGGCCTTCTTCGTCTACGAAATCGAGGGTGAGGATGGAGTGCCCGCGACCGGGAAGCTCGTGGAAAATGATCCGTTCGCGGCCGTCGCGGTTGAACATTTGATCCAGGGCGTGAAACTTGGCAGACGTGCACAGTGGATCCTTCCGAAAGCGCCCGCAGTGCATGGGGCCAACCTGATCGAGGTTGTGTTTGATCTCCTTTACGGTATCCTGGCTCATATGCAGGGCACTTTGTTGCAGGAGGGGCATGGCGGGCTGGCTGGCGAAGCCGGCCAATACATCCTCATTGGCCATCAGGGAAATGGCAAAATTACCAGTGAGGCACATACCGATCACGGCCACACCCTTCACTCCATGCCGCTCTTTCATCGCAGAGCACAGGCCCGATAAAAAGTCGACGATGGGGCTGGATTCGGTGCGGGCAAATAACCGGAACGCCCGGCGCATACAGAATACCCGAATAGTATTACCGATCATGGATGTTTTACCGATCGGTCCAAACAAATGCGGCAGCACGACCGTATACTCACGATCCACAAAACGATCGGCCAGGGCCAGGGTCTCCTGTCCGATACCCGGAAGTTCCTGGATCAGGATGAGCACCTTCTTTCCATTACCGCGGGAATACACATCGTGGGTCGCGGTGTGTCCGTTCCGCATGGGAAAGGAGAAGGACTCTTTTTGGTAATCAGTGATTTGGGTCACTTGGTTCATGAAGCAGAATAATCAGTAAGTAGACTCGAGACGATGATCGTAGTAAACAGCAGGAATAACACCATATTCCCGAATAGAGCAACTCGTTTCCGGCGGCAGGGAGTTTCCTTCTTACGAATGCTAAGCCACCCAAAAATTAGTCCGGCCAATGTGGTTAATACCACCAGAAATAAAGGGATGGCAATCAGAAAATCCAGCTCAGAGGACGCCCGGTCGGTCGACATACTGATGGTCAGGGCGATAATGGAAAGACCAATCAGCCCCAGCGATATCTGAAAAAGCCGGTAGGCACTTTGCGTATAGGCCGTAGTAGTTGCCCCTTCCAGGGGGGTATCGAGTAACTGATTTTCAAACATGCCGGAGGCTTTCGGTGCATCATTTCAAAAAAGATACACATTTTATGGCCAAGCGTACTGGTTCCAAAGTTTTCCGTTTATTACTACCTTTCTTTTCAAATCGAATTATATACCTAAGACTTCTCACTATGTCAATACGCTTTGAGCTTCAATTAGGCTTTCTCCTGACTCTGCTTTTCTGTACTACCACGCTAACCTATAGCCAAATAGATACCAAAACCACTGTTTCCGAGGCAGTAAATGGTCTCCAACTCCGCAGCATCGGGCCGGCTCTGATGGGTGGACGCATTGCCGATATAGCCGTGAGTCCTCATCACGCCAGCACCTGGTACGTGGCGGCCGGCTCGGGCAACCTCTGGAAGACCACCAACAGCGGCATCACCTGGATACCCGTATTCGATAATGAGTCTTCGTACTCCATCGGCACCGTATCCGTGGATCCCCATCAACCCGGGACAGTCTGGGTAGGCACCGGAGAGAACGTCAGCGGCCGCCACGTAGGTTGGGGCGACGGCGTGTATAAAAGCACCGACGGCGGTAAGACCTGGACGAATACCGGACTCAATCAGTCAGAACACATTGGTAAGATCCTGATCGATCCCCGCAACAGTGACGTGGTATTCGTGGCCGCCGAGGGGCCGCTGTGGTCATCCGGTGGCGACCGGGGTGTCTATAAGACCACCGATGGCGGCCAGACCTGGGAGCAGGTACTGGCGATCGACGAGCATACGGGTGTCACCGACCTGGAGTTTGCGCCCGGTAATCCGGACATAGTCTACGCTGCCGCCTACCAACGCCGCCGCCACACCTGGTCGTTACTGGCCGGTGGACCCCAATCGGGCATCTATAAATCAACAGACAACGGCACCAACTGGGAACGCCTGCAAACCGGTCTGCCAACCGGTGATATGGGTAAGATCGGCCTGGCCGTGACCCCGGCCAACCCCGACCTGGTGTACGCAACGATTGAGGCCAGCGGTTCGGAAAAAGGCTTTTACCGCTCCACAGACCAGGGTGAAAGCTGGGAAAAACGCAATAGCTACACCTCGGGCGGTACCGGCCCGCACTACTACCAGGAGATCGAAGCCTCGCCCGACGATGCCGACCTGGTGTACCAAATGGATGTCTTCATCCACGTAACCCGCGATGGCGGTAATACCTTCGATTACCTGGAGACGGGCCACGATAAACACAGTGACAGCCACGCCATGTGGATCGATCCGGCCAATGGCGACCACTTACTGGTCGGCACCGACGCTGGCCTGTATGAGAGCTTCGATGAAGGTATTCGCTGGCGGCATTTTCCCAATATGCCGGTGTCGCAGTTCTATAAACTCGGTCTGGATAACGCCCTGCCTTTCTACAACATCATCGGTGGTGCACAGGATCTGGGTACCCTGATCGGACCTTCCCGGACTATGAACGCAGAGGGCATTCGGAACCAGGACTGGTACGTGCCCCTGGGAGCCGACGGGTACGATTCGGCCTTCGACCCCGAAGATCCGAATACGGCCTATATGGAAATTCAGCAGGGATTGCTGCACCGCTACGATCGCCGCAACCACGAAGTGCTGAATATCCAACCACAGCCGGCCCCCAACGATCCGCCCGAGCGGTGGAATTGGGATAGCCCCATCCTGATCAGTCCGCACGACAACCACCGCCTCTATTTCGGCTCCCAGCGCCTGTGGCGCAGCGACGATCGCGGCAATTCCTGGACGGCCATCAGCGAAGATCTGACCACCAATACCAATCGCTACGAGCTGGAGATGATCGACCGGGTATGGAGTGTGGATGCCCTCTACGACAACGGCGCCATGTCGAAGTACGCCACCCTGACCTCCATTGCCGAATCACCACTGGAGGAAGGCGTGCTGTACACCGGCTCCGACGACGGCTTGATCCACGTCAGTGAAGATGGCGGCAATACCTGGCGGGAAAGTGGAAAACTACCCGGTGTCCCCGAACGCTCCTTCATCAATGACCTGGAAGCTTCCGGTCACGATGCCAGTACGGTCTTTGTCGTCGCCGATGCCCATAAACTGGGTGATTACAATCCCTATCTCTTTATGAGCACCGATCGCGGCCGCTCCTGGACTTCCATCGCCGGCGATTTGCCGGAAGGCACCATCGTATGGGTGGTGAAGCAGGATCCCGTGCAGCAGGACCTGCTGGTGATCGGCACCGAGTACGGGCTGTACTTTTCCTACAACATGGGTGAGAACTGGATCAAACTGGGCGCCGGTGTGCCGACCATTCCTTTCCGGGATGTGGAGTTGCACGAGCGCGACAACGATATTGTGGGAGCCACCTTTGGACGCGGATTCTATGTCCTGGATGACTACACACCCTTACGGACACTCACCGACGCGGTAGCGAAGGAGACGACGACCCTGTTCCCCGTGCGCGACGCCTGGTGGTACATCCCCAATGTGCCCATGCAGGCGAAGGGCATGCCTACCCTGGGGTCGGATAATTACGTGGGTGACAATCCACCCTTCGGAGAACTGGTTACCTATTACGTGCCCGAATGGCCGCAAACGGCAAAGGGCAAGCGACAAGAAGCAGAACAGGAATTGCGCACTGAGGGCAAAGACATTCCCTCCCCCGGCTGGGAAACCATGCGGGCGGAAGCAGGAGAAGAAGGTCCGCGGATCTTACTGCTCATTCAGGACGAAGGCGGAGACCCCGTGCGTTGGATCGAAGGGCCGGGAGGCAAGGGCCTGCATCGGGCCAGTTGGGACCTGCGCTATCCGGCACCCAACCCCGTCAATTTATCTACCCCTTCCTTCCGTCCGCCCTGGGCGGGTGACCCACAGGGGCCGCTGGCACCTCCGGGGGATTATACGGTCCGGGTATTTCTGGAACACAACGGGGAGATCGAGCCACAGGGTGAGGCGCAGACCTTCACGGTGAAGCCCATTCCGGCTACGGCCATGGATGTCGATTTCGCGGCCGTTGCCGACTTTCAGCAGGAAACCAGCGAACTTATGCGTAAGACGACCAGTGCGGGCCAGCAGATGGGGGAAGCCGGGGAGCGACTCCGCTACCTGAAGGCCGCCCTGCCCCGTACACCTAAAGCCAATGCCAGTGATTTTGCCCGCTGGCAGGAACTGCAGGAGCAACTGGCCGATTTGCGGATGCGCTTATGGGGCGACCCGGCGCGATCCGGTATGAACGAATCCACCTCGCCGGGCATCCAATCGCGGGTGGGACAGGTCGCCGGCGGCCACTGGAGTGTGCGCCAGCCACCTACCGAGACCTTCCGGACCAACCTGGAGATCGCTAAAAACGCCTTCACTACCTTCCGCGAGGATCTGGATCAGTTTCTGGAAAACCTCAGTGCCTACGAGCGCGCCCTGAAAGCGAAGGGGGCGCCGTTCACTAAAGGTTCACGGTAGAGGGTTCGAGACTGCAGCGACTAAAGGGACCGGAGAGATGGTTTGGGCATGGCTTCGGTTTTTCATGCTCTAGATTTTTGCATTGCGCTTGTCCGCGTCGGGCGTGGAGCGTCGTGCGTCACCCGCCTCCGCAAAGGCATACGCCCGTAGGGGCTTCGGCGGGCAGGAACGGATCGCAAAGGAACGCTGATCCTTCACTGACTGCCGTAGCTTTAGCGTAGGCATGTCTCCGGCTACCGGAGCCCGAATGGGCGTAGGAGGCTGGATCGCGGCCAGGGATCGTCTGTTGAAAAGGTGATTCTATCTAAGTCATTTCAAAAACTAAAGATAAAATTCCACAGAGCTACACCGAGGAGACACCGAGATGCACCGAGTTCTGCTTGGCACTAATTTTTTATTGCCTGGCTTTTTGGTTTTGCCCTATTGAGCGTGGAGCGTAGTGCGTCGGGCATGGAGCGTCACCCGCCTCCGCAAAGGCATACGCCCGTAGGGGCTTCGGCGGGCAGGAACGGATCGCCAAGGAACGCTGATCCTTTCCCGGCTACCGGAGCCCGAATGGGCGTAGGAGGCTGGATCGCGGCAACGCAAAGTTTTTTGAACGAGGATACTCCGTAGGGCGCCGAAACGGCGCACGGGCTATGGGACGAGACTGCAGCGACTATAGGGAGGGAAAGAACCGAAGAGATAGTTTTGGCTCGGTTCGGTAATTTCAATACAGCACGCTCATTTAGATCGTACCTGACGGCACTCCTGCGCATGCTTCTGCTCATACCGCGCCGGCTGTCGCCAGCGCTACATGATGATCGTGCCTAACGGCACTCTGGCACCAATGGCGATATGGAGCGTCTTTACTCTGAGACACACATTTCAAAACACTACCTGTAGAGCGCAGGGGGGCGTCCGCCTTGGCCAAGGCTTCGTCGGACGGAGAGTGTCGCCATATCTCCTGATCGCCTAGTCCCTCCTCATTTCCGATAGCGGGGCAGTCATATGGAACAATTGAACGAACCCCAACTCTCCAATCCCCTCCTCAGCACCATCACCTGAAGGCCCCTAACGAATTAATAATTAAACATTAAACACTAAAAATTATCCCACCAGATACGCCGGTAGTTGCCCTTGCAGGAAGTATTCCCACCCACCCCGGCAGGCCTCTTCCGTAAATTCCGGAATATCGGAGGGGAATGTATTCAGGCCCGCAAATCGGAGTACTAAGCGCGTACCATTATCATCGGGCATGAGCCGGAATACTACCTCGGATTCGCCGGGATATTCCCGGTAGCTCCAGCGGTAACGCAGCTCTTGCTGGGGAACCACTTTCGTGACCCGCCACTGGTGGGTGAAGGTGCGTTCTTCGGACTGTACCGGAAACTCCGTGGTAAATCCCACTTCGGGTTTAAAGTCGGGGATGTTGTCAAAGTACCATTGCCGCATCTGCGCGGAATCGGTAAGTGCCTGCCAAACGGCTTCTTTTGTTGCGGGTAATTGGGTGGTCACTTCGATGGTCATGGCGGTTGTTTTTTGCCGAAAGGCTATAAAAAGAAGGAAGATACTAAAGCGAGTGGTCTTACCCTGGCCTTAGCAGTCACCGCAGAAATCAAACCCACGGGCTCCGGTTGGTCGGCAATGACCGAACGGGATTGTATACCCACAAAGCAGAATTGGTCGATGATGAGTTCCTCCTGCCGAGCCTGGACAAAACGCTTGCGGTAGGCCCCTTTATGAACGAAAATCAATTCCGGATAACCATCGGGGATCAGCAGGTCAGGTGGCGACTGTTTTTCGTAACAGCGCATGATCCAGGCGTACTTGACCACATTGTTCATATCTGCCGGAGGGTGGATCTTTTGGTAATAGCGATTTTGCATATCGACGGGTGTTCGGCTTTTTGCGAAAGCGTACATTTTAGATATACAATGGTACGTGCCTTTCGGCAAAAGAAAAAGAGACAGACGGTCCACGCCAGACGGTTCGGGACTGCAGCGACTATAGCGAACGAAGTGACCGGAGGGAGGGTCTTGATTGGAATATAATTCTCGAACTCCTTCCGACTTCCGAAGTCCGGACGCAGGAGGAAGCTCTGTTTTAGCCGTCAGTCGTTCCGTACTTCTTGGGGACCTGTCCGTTGCCATCGGCTTCGCGTACTTCCGTGCGCTGACGGGCGAGGTAGCGGCCACCCTCCAGCTGAGCGATGTAGGCCATCATTTGTTCCCGCAGGTCGCAGTGGAGCGTCCAGGCAGTGGCGGGATCTTTACTGCTGCATGTGGCGCGAATTTCCAGGGCTTCCTCTTTGACATCGGTGACCTGGACCGACCAGACTTTGCCGTCCCAGGCATCGGATCCTTTGACTAATTCTTCGAATTTGCTGCGCACCTTGGAGACATCGATTTTGTAATCGGTATAAAAGTAAATGGGCTGCAACAGGTGGGAGTTACTCATCGACCAATTTTCGATGGGCTTGGATATAAAATACTTAAGTGGTACGACCAATCGCCGCCAGTCCCAGGTGTGGATGATGAGGTAGGTGAAGTGGATGTCTTCCACCATGCCCCAATTCTCTTCGAAATATACACTGTCGCCCACTTTCACGGGTTTGGTGATGGCGATCTGCAGACCCGAAATGATATTGCCCAACGTACTACTGGCGGCAATCCCGATCATAACGGTGGCTAGCCCCGCCGAAGCCAGGAGGGAAAGCCCGAGGCGTTCCAGCGATTGAAATTGATTGAAGATTACGCCGATGCCGACAATGACAATGAGAAAGGTAATCACCCGGCGGGCTACCGAGATATAGGTCAGGTGCCGCTTGATCTCTTCGTTCTCCTGGGCCAGTTCATCGTCTACCTTGCGCTTCAGCACGTAGCGGAACAGGTATTTTGCAATCCGCATCGCCAGCCAGGTGAAGGCGACCACGAGGGTAATGAGCACCAGGCTGTAGAAAACCTGAGAAAAGCTACCGGCCAACAACAGGATTTCGTGTACACCAATGTAAAACAGCAAAGCCCCCACGGCCAGTCCGGCCGGTTTACCGATATAGCTGGCGATCCCCTTCATGTAGGGGATATCCCGATGGATGAAGGCTCGTTGGACCAGCCGATGTATGATCACCCCGATCAGAAAGCAAGCCAGGCCCATCAAGAACACCGCGATCAGTTTCCAGACGGGCGTTCCCATTACCAGTACGTTCGCCCAATCGGGGAACCATTTGGCTGAGGGCCTGCGGCCCGTATTGATCCTACAGGGGGCCAATGTTTTCTACAGTCTGGGGCGAGACGACTCAAATGGGTGCCTGATTGTCGACCTGTACCCGTTGGATACGGAGGGTGATTTCCCGCTCCGCCAGAATGACGTTTCCGAACGGAATACTGCGTCTGGGTTGTCCGGCCACGGGTTTGTTACCGCCTACGGCGTAGTCGATCTGTCCGTCGGGCCGATCGGGCAAATTATCCCATTCGATGGACACGCGTTGGCGGATCAGGTAGTGCAGTTTTCAGGCCAGACCGGGTCCTGCCTCCGCCTGTTGGTCAGGAGGAAATAAATTCAGATTGAGGGCATACATGGCCTGTTCGTATTCCTCCGACCGTGCCGATAACAGAAAATGCTCGAGCGTAGCCTGGGGTGTCTGCCGATTCAGACTGTCGACCGGAGGCAGACCGTCGTTTAAGATCGAAAGTTTGTAGAAGGGGTCGGCAAATTCTTCAATGGCATTACCGGAGCGTAGGGGTACGGTGGTCGCCTCTTAATTCGGAGGTGACATTTCAGAAGCCGTTGTATCGGGCACCGTGTCTTTGGGCGACATATCCGGTTGGTTGACCGCAGTATCGATGACAGAATCTTGTTTCTGTCGATCGGCCAAGGAGTCGGGGTTTAAGGTAATGGCACCTTCCTGGCTCCGGGCGAAACCGAACAAAAATAGGATAGCAAAAAGGCAGATGTAGTTTTTGATCGACTTCATGGTAGTGGTTACTGCGGCATACCCTTACGAAGCAACCCGGCTTTTCGTATTGGTCCGGTCGGTTCGGAAATGGTAATGACTTTCCTGTAACATCGGTTCGATCAGGTGGTTGTTCGATATGGTTGACCGGCTCAGCTAATCTCGCCTTTGCGGGAGCTCAGCAATACCATAGGTTCGTTCTCGTCGTCCAGGAAGTATTTAAACACCAGCTGATTGTTGTCGAAGATGGCAAAGAATTCGTCCCAGTCGATGCGTTGGATGTTCTGTTCAAAATCTTTTTTCACGTTTGGAAATTCGATGGAGATAGGGTCGGTCGTAGCGCCTGTACTGTCGTACGCCAATCGGATGGGGTGCCCATCGTATTTTTCTACCCATTGGCGAATTTCATGGTGATCGGTGGTTGCTTGCATTTTCTGGTCCATTGATCTCGGATCGTTTTAGTGCATTTGGTAATTTTTATGTGATCCTAAAACGGTGCAGGCGTGGGTATGTTTGGAGGGAGGCCGTGGGTGGCAACTATGCTCATGGTCACCATACTGCTATGTCCATATTATTCTGCAGGTCTTTCCGGAATCGCTGGACCCACTTTTCGGATTGGTCACTGCTCGTTTTTCCGTAGGACTTCTCCAGCGTGGGTAGTCGGGTATAAGTGGTCTTCAAATGCTCCAGAATATTCATGATGGTTCCCTGGTAATCGCTCACGAGATCTTCATAGACGAGGGTCATCGGGGTAATCCCGCTGGCGCTAAAAACAGCCTGCATGGCGGCCTCCCGCAGCATGGTTTCTTGGAATAAGTGCCTGAGGGCATCGAAATCGTACTGCTGCTCGTAAAAGGCTTCTTCCTCTTTGTGCTCCCGACCTGCTTCTAAATGCCAGACATTGTCCTTAATGGCTTTCCACCAAGAGACGGCCTGACGGATCTTATTCCGACGTGTCAGAAAAATGTGGGTGCAATCGGGAAAAAAATCCGCCAGCAGTTCCGCCGGCGTTGTTTCGTGGGGAACCTGATCGCCTCGTAATTCTCTAAGTTCATTGGCTATCCGCTCGTAGCGGGTGGTATGCCAGGAATGCTTGCAGCCGAATACGCCATTCGGGGAAGTCCCCAACGCCCATATCCGCGACCGTAATTCTGTATAGGTGGATACCTGGTACTTTTCGCACAGCGTCCCGGAGTCCATGACATTAAAAAACTCACCGGGCCGGCCGGCGATCCCGGTGTGTTCCAGGCCCTTACACAGGAGGGTACTTCCGGTCCGGGGCGTAAACCAGACCCGATACGATTGGTGTGGTCGCATGTTCATTAATTGCCCAGCCCGGAGCTGGCGAATAGTGGGTTGGATTAGTCTGTTTTAGCCTTTCGGCAAAAGGAAATGTAAGTCCGCAGTGGGTTCCGTATAACAAGTCTATTAACAGGAGTGATTGTCAAATAATTCCTAAGAGAGGGAATTAAAGCCAGTTATTGCTTTCGCAAAAAGAATAGCCTTAGTGTCCCAGTGCCTGAGTGCCTGAGTGCCTGAGTGCCTGAGTGGTTAGTAGTCCTCTCTACCCACCATAGCCCCATTACCCACTAATTACACATTAAACATTAAAAACTAAGAATTACAAATTCACTCAGCCTTTTACCACGGCAGTCCGAGTGGAGCGACCTCCCGTTGGTAAAAGTCTTCCAGTTTTTGGCGGAGGTCGTCGGAGACTCGTTGGTTGGCCGCTTCCACATTGCTTACCAATTGGGTGATGCTGACCGCACCGGGTATGACGGTGGCTACGGCCTCGTAGGCCAGGCAAAAGGCAATGGCGATCCGGGGCAGGTTGGCGGCGGGGTCAACGATCTGTTTAATCTGATCGACCAGGCGGGCGCGGGTATGGATATCCTCCCGCGACCAGCGACTGCGGATATCGTCGAAGGTGCTCCCGGCGTGGTATTTGCCCGTGAGCCAACCGGAATCGAGGGGTACCTTAGCTATGATGGCCACCTTTTTCTCCTTGGCCTGGGGAAACGCCCTGCCGGCATCCTGCCAGAGGATATTGAAAAAGGCCTCGATGACCTGTCCATTGGTCGTGTCCATGAACAGCTTCATGTCGTCGTAGGTATCCAGGGAAGCTCCGTAGGCTTTGATCTTGCCTTCCTCCTTCAGTCGTTCCAGGATCTCGTAGTGATCGTTCTGGCGACCATCGAGGTACCGGGGTGGCGGATTGTGGATGATCAGGGAATCCACGTAATCGGTCTGCAGACGGCGCAGGCTGCCCTCCAGGGATTCGCGGATGTAATTGGATTCGTAGTTCATCGACCCCGCATCGGTATGCCCGAATTTAGTATTGATCACGATCGTACTCCGGTCGACCCCCTGCAGGGCTTTGCCGAGCCGGGTCTCGCCGGACCCGTGTCCGTAATTCGGGGCCGTGTCGTAAAAGTTGATCCCCAGGTCCAGTGCTTTGTGGACCATGGCCCTGGCTTCCGCCTCGGACATGGATTGCCAGCCGGAGTTTGCGGCCAGCTGCCAGGCACCCAGGCCTATTTCGGAGACAGCAGGCGTATCGGGTAAGTAGGTACGGTAGTTCATGGCGTGTATATTTTGGTCCAGGTGTAGTATACGGAATTGCCGGGAGATGGACGGCTTATGGCTCAAGGTCCACGATCCACGGCCCACGGCAGACGACGCAAAAAGAAACGCTGATCCTTCCCTGCCCGCCGAAGCTCCGAATGGACGTAGGAGGGCGGATCGCGGCCACGAAAACGTTTTTTAAAAGGGTTGATTCTATTTAAGTCATTTCAAAAACCTGGGGAAAATTCCACAGAGCTACACCGGGGAATCACCGAGATGCACAGAGTACTGGTTTTTTCACTGCGAAGCATTTTGGTTTTGCTCGATTCC
>JASBTH010000310.1 GCA_030148525.1 Saprospiraceae bacterium
CCGCGAGGCCGGTGCGTTTGGTTCCGTAATCAATAGCAAGAATTCGACTCAAAGGATAGATTAAAGGCGCTGAGATGAGTAAAAAGCTGCCAAGGCGTACCCGGAGTAACCGGGCTTACTTCTGACAACCGTTTCAAAAAATCAACGTGAGGCTGGGGTCTAATCGCTTGATAAAGCGCGGAGTATCGCCACCTCCCGTTGTATTTGGTAGTGGTTATTAGGTAGTAGGAGTTGCTAAATTCTCCATACACTATACCAACTACCCTTTACCGGGAGGTTGGGCCACAGGTATCCTCTCTTTAAGAAATAGTTTGTGTTCAACCTCACGTCAGATTGAGTACCAGGACGCTGATCTCAAAAAAAGCCATTTTCCCGGTAAAATCCAAGTTAACGGGGGCACACAAGGTAATACCACATCTCAATAGCGCATATTTCTTATGCCGGAATTGACCGGCAATTTGTATTTTCCGCCCATGAACGGAATATATCGCATACAAGGAGTCATTCAGCCTTACGCCTGGGGTGGTCACCATTTCATTGCCGACCTTCTGGGACAGGAAAATCCCAGCGCTGAACCAAAGGCCGAACTGTGGATGGGTACTCATTCCAAAGGAATGGCCTCCATCATTATCGACGGGAAACCGCAATCACTCTCCTCCTTTATGGACGAGCACGACCTGGGAAATGGCCTTCCCTACCTGTTCAAAGTGCTTGACGTGCATTCGATGCTATCGATCCAGTGTCATCCCAATGCACAGGAAGCCAGGGTCGGATTTGAAAAAGAAGAGCAGGAAGGCATACCCCTGACGGCATTCCACCGGGTTTTTCGCGATGCTAATCCCAAGCCGGAGATGATGCTCGCAATCACCGATTTCTACCTCTTGCACGGTTTCCGACCCAAAAATGACATTCAAAAAGTCTTCGAGCGATTTCCGCAATGGAATCATTTGCAGGAATTAGCCTCCAATAGCATTGCGACCGTCTACCAGGCCATTATGGAATACCCGCAGGCAACCATCAATGGGTTGCTGGCTCCGCTACGGGATGAACTTCAACCCCAACCAGCTTCGGCTTTCGCCAAAACGAACCCCGACCACTGGGCTCGTAAAGCCCTCGACGAATACAAGCGGGACAACGGCGATCTCGATCGTGGCATCTTCTCCATTTATATGTTGCAATTGCTCCACCTCTCGCCAGGGGAAGCCATTTTTCAGGATGCTGGTATTCTCCATGCCTACCTGGAAGGTGTCAATATCGAATTGATGGCCAACTCGGATAATGTCTTTCGCGGAGGACTCACCGTTAAGCACATTGATGTGGACCAACTGATGAAGCACGCCTATCTCGATCATGCGGCCCCAACCATGGTCACCCCGGAACAAGACGGCGCCATTATTCGCTATCCTTCTTCTGCGGATGCGTTTGAGTTACGACAATTAAAACTGGACAACACGGGCACCAGGGTAGACGTCGACATTGAGGCGCCCAGCATTTGGCTGGTATTGGAGGGGGCAGGCTCGATTGATGAAAACATATCTGTTCAAAAAGGCGATCAACTATTCCTCACCCCAAACCAACAGTTGGCGGTAAACGCCCGGGGTGATTCGCCTTTACGAATCATGATCGCAAGTACCCCATAAAAAAAAGAAGACCGCCTTTCGACGGTCTCAAATCATGAGAAAAACCACTTAGAAAAGGATATAGATAGAAGGTTACATGAACGCTTGGTAGTAGATAGCCTCCCGTGGGAAGCAGGTTTTGAATATGTTCATGGAGGCACGATTACCGACTAGCGGTCAAAACGCGCCAGGTCATAGGCTTCGATTATCTCAATTAGCTTTCGATCGTAGTTTCGGTCTTTAGAATAGCCCGCTTTCTTCAGGCCTTTAGCCCAGGCCTCGTACCTGGTGCTTCCCTCAAATAATTCGGGGTAAGAACGCTGTAACAGGACAGAATGCGCTCGCCAGTTTTCCCAGGCCGTGGTATAAGCCATCACTTGCATGGCATCTCCAAAGTGGTTATTACCTTCGGTGGCTTCCCGACTCATACCGGCATGGCTCTCCGCGATGCCTTGTGCAAGTTTGATACTGGCGGGGATCAGGTACTTCTTCATTTCCATGCGAGCGACTTCCTGAAACCGGTCGATGTAATTCTGAACGTCCTCCGGATCAAGCGATCCCACTGTTGCCAGATCCGGACTCTTATTTTTTTTGACGGAAGTCAGGGCCGATCCAACCCCCATTTCCTCCACGTGCTCATCCCCCTGAGCGAGTTCGCGGTGAGCAGCTGCGGAATTTTTTAACTTGCCGAGGTTTATGGTAAACTGCAGGTCCTTTTTAAACAAAAAGAACAGTGCCAGCACCAGCATGCCGAGTTTAAGCCAGGGAAAACGGCCGCGTCCCAACAGTCCGCCGGAAAAGCGAAATAGTTGAAATTTAAGGGCGATGTACCACTTTTGCAGGCCGCGTACAAAACGAACCGGACCATCGATCAATTTTCGGAGCCCGGGGGCACCAGTGGGGGCAGTAGCGTGCAAAGAGCGCTCACCGCCAGTATCCCGGCTGCCTTCTTTGCGTTGGCGATTCCAAAATTTTTTGGGTGGACGCTGTTTCATAACTCAATTTTTAGCAACTTTTTGTATCTTATGCCGGCTTGTTTACACGTGCGTGTTTTTCTCAACCGGCAACACCACAAATATAAAACATATAGTTTTAAAAAACCAGTTTTATTAAAACATTTTAAAACAAAAATGGGCAACTTTTCCGATCATATTGTCAATCAACGCTTTAGCACTGTTTTCCACGAGCTGGAAAAGCGAAACATCATCAAGGGCAAATCCGATATAGCCAAGAAGCTGGGTACCTACAACCATGTTATCAACAGTATTCTTAAGGGTCAGCGGAACATTACGGTGGACCAACTCAACAAATTGTTTGACAATTACGGAGTTAATGCCAACTTCCTGTTTGGCAATTCGCCACACATGTTCATGCCCGATGCCGATTCGCCCGGTGGAGTGGCTGTTCGGGATCTTGAAGACCGCCAGTTCAGTGCAGGTGGCAATATCGTACTCGCCCCGCTGCGCGCCCTGGCCGGTGATGCCGTCGATCAGGACATCGCCGCCGGATCCGACCTCCCACGCTTTTCCGTCCCCGGACTGGAAGGAGACCTGATCGCGGTGGAAATCAGCGGGGACAGCATGCTGCCTACCATTACGAACGGAGACCTGGTCATTTGCGAACGGCTCGACCGCGGTGCTCCCATCCGGGATAATCAGGTATACGTAGTCGTGACCGATGTCGTCGTTGCCAAACGCGTGCAGCAGCTCAAATCGGGTGATTCCGCCGGTCACCTGCGCCTCATTTCCGACAACGATGCTGTCTATAAACCTTACGAAGTCGATCTCGAGGATGTCAAACAAATCCTGCAGGTAAAATGTCGCCTGACAACCTACGCCATTAGTTAGCACTTCCATAGTGAACTATGGGTCCCGGGGCTGGTTTAATGTCTATATTCCTGTGATGCCTGACAGACATCCTTACATTTAGCACATGAATCGCCTCCAACACGAATCAAGCCCTTACCTCTTACAGCACGCCGACAACCCCGTCGATTGGTACCCCTGGTCCGACGAAGCACTGGCCAAAGCCAAAGCGGAAAACAAGCCCATCCTGGTCAGCGTCGGTTATTCTACCTGCCATTGGTGCCACGTAATGGCCCGCGAATCGTTCGAAAAAGAACCCGTGGCTGCCTTCATGAATGAGCACTTTATCAACATAAAAATTGATCGGGAAGAACGGCCCGATCTGGATCAGGTATACATGGAGGTATGCCAGGCCATTACCGGATCGGGGGGGTGGCCGTTGAACTGCTTCCTCCTGCCCGATGGCCGGCCCTTTTACGCCGGCACCTATTTCCCCCCCCTGAGTCACCACAACCGGCCCTCCTGGATGGAATTGCTGCAACGGGTCCATAACCTTTATCACCAAAAGCAAGAGGTAGTGGAAGATCAGGCCAGCAAGTTGTTGCTTATGTTGCAACAATCCGAATCGGCCGTCATCGAACCACTGGCCGATCTTGCCAAACCCGGCGAGGCCGAAGAGACCCTGGAAAAGATCAGGTCCCTGCGCGATCAATTGTACCAAAACCGTGACAAGGAGCACGGTGGATTCGGAGGGGCTCCGAAATTCCCCCAAACCATGTCGCTGCGGTGGCTGCTGGATCACCACCTGCTTCGCAATGACCCGGATGCCCTGGAGCACCTCGACCACAGCCTGGAGCACATGATTCGCGGTGGTATATACGATCAGCTGGGCGGTGGCTTCGCCCGCTACGCCACCGACCGGCAATGGCTGGTGCCCCACTTCGAAAAGATGCTCTACGACAATGCCCTGCTACTGGGCCTGCTCGCCGATCGCTGCCGCTACCACAACAAGGAGGAGTACTTTGACATTATCGAGCAAACCATCGAATGGGTTGAGCGGGAGATGCAGCATCCCGAACAGGGGTTTTACTCCGCCCTTGATGCCGATTCCGAAGGCAAGGAAGGCACCTTCTATATATGGTCTCAGGAAGAAATTGAGCGTATCCTCGGCGAAGAGGCTGCCCTTTTCATTGATTATTACGATGTTAGTGAAGCAGGAAACTGGGAAGGGCACAATATCCTCTGGCGTCCTTATTCGCTGGAGGCTTTCGCCAAAAAGCATAGCCTTTCGGCAAAAAAAGTAGCCGCTAGCCTGGAGCACTCCCGCCAAAAGCTATTACAGGCCAGGGAGAAGCGGGGCAGGCCCGGACTCGATGACAAACAACTCCTGGGGTGGAACGCCCTGATGATCGGGGCTTACGCCAAATGTGCAATTGCCCTGGAAAATCAGTTGTACCTCGATCGGGCCCAACAAAAAATGGCCTTTATTCTGGATTCGTTCAAACGGGCGGAAGGTGGATACGTCCACGCCTGGAAGGATGGCCCTTCGGATCACGAAGCCTTCCTCGATGACTATGCCCTGCTGATTGAGGCCATGATCAACCTGTACGAAGCCACCTTCGACACGGATTGGCTTCGCAAGGCAGCCGACGTTACCGATTACGTGCGTCAGCACTTCCTTGATGAACACACTAATTTGTTCTATTTTACTACTGTGGAGCAAACGGAGACACCTATCCGTAAAAAGGATTTTTATGACTCCGCCATGCCTTCCGGGAACGCCACTATGTGTCAGAATCTGATGGAGCTCGGCCGCTACTTTGACCGATCCGAATACCGGGAGCAATCCCGGATAATGATCGCCTCTCTGGAAAAAGCCACATTGCGCTTTCCCTCTTCTTTTGCCCGGTGGGGACGGTGTCTGCTGATGCAAACGCTGCCCGGTCCCGAAATTGTGATCGTCGGGCGAGATTGGATGAGGGCGGGAGCTGAACTGAGGTATGCTTATCGCCCGGGCAGCCTGTTGATGACGCACCGCACCGGTAGTGAATCTTTCCCCTTGTTTGAGGGCAGGGACCAGGATGACGAATCCACCCGGATATATATTTGCCAGAACTATACTTGCCAACGCCCCGTAGGATCGGTTACCGAGGCAGAAAAACAACTGGCGGAGCTGGCGCTCCAATAATGTGGCTTAAAACATTTGGTACATGAAAAATTGCTTGCTTGTAGTCCTTTTTTTTGGCGGAAGCCTAAGCTTACTCCCGGCCCAACAAGGTATTCAGTACAGTTTGTACATGATGAACCGGTTTAATTACAACCCCGCCTACGCCGGCATGGACTACGGACTGAGTATCAATGGTACTTACCGCAAGCAGTGGGTCGATCTGCCCGAAAGCCCCAGCAATAGCTCGATCAATGCTCACATGCCACTGTATATTGCCCGCGGCGGAATCGGTCTGCAATTTGAAACCGACCAGATCGGAGTACAACAAAGTACCCTGGTTCAATTGGCCTATAACTACCAGCTGGAAGTAGGCGGTGGTGTTTTGTCGTTCGGCCTGGCCGGCGGAATTTTACAACGATCCCTGGATGGCAGCCGTATCAGGACACCCGACGGCATCTACGATCCGGATAACGGATTGATCGATCATCAGGACAACGAATTGCCACTCACCGAAGAATCGGGACAAACCCCTACCTTCGATGCTGGTATCTACTACAAAAGTGAATGGTTAGAAGGGGGAATATCGGTTCGCAACCTGACGGAACCGACCATTGGTCTTACTACCCTCGATATTCAAACTACCCGTACTTTTTTTGGTACAGCTACCGCCCTGATCGACGTTGGCTATTCCCTGAGTCTGCAGCCATCACTTATGGTTCGCAGCGATTTGGTGGAAACACAGACGGAGGTCAGCGTGATGGGGGTGTATGATCAAACCTTTGGCGTAGGTGCGTCCCTGCGTGGATACAATACAAATAGTCTGGATGCCATAGCTGTACTCGGTGCCTGGAACGTGAGTGAAAGCCTTCGACTTGCCTATGCTTATGACCTCACTATCAGCAACTTAAACACGGTGAGCAACGGATCACATGAGATTTTGCTGAGCTACCGGATAAATAAATCTATCGGTCAGGGCCGTCCGCCTAAAATTATTTACCATCCACGTGCGTTCTAATCCCGCTAACGAGCGTTTATACCGCTTCCGAAAATAATGGTTCTGCGACAAGTGGAATCGACCGCCTGGTGTTCCGTTGAAAGCGCGGAAAAGCACCTATTTCTGCGAAGCGATCCACTGTTCCTAACACCACATTGTCGGCCAGCATGACAAAAATGAAAATAGTCACGACTGGCAATAATAAGGCGGGATGAGGGTACGTTAGTCATGTGTCAAACGTTAAACCGTGCTGTTTCACAGCAAATAGAATTTTTTAATTTTTGAAGAAATTGCAAACGGTCTATCTTTGTAACCGCTTTCAAAGGTCATACATTAAATCTGAAGGAAAACTCGGGTGTTAACATGAAAAATGTACTCAAGATTGCACTGGCATCGCTGGTGGTACTAGCAACGTCATGCGGCGGAAGTCGCCAGACTGGAGAGTTGATCGGTGTTCAAGACCGACCCTCCTGGAACGGAATTAATCCTTACGGTATGGTTTATGTACCCTCCGGAACCTTCACCATCGGTGTAGGTGACCAGGACGTAGCCAATACTTTCATCCAACGCCCGAAGACGATCTCTATCCAGGGTTTCTACATGGATGACACGGAAATCACGAATAACGAATATCGCCAGTTTGTGTACTGGGTTCGCGATTCCATCGCTCACACCATCCTCGGTCACTTCCGTGACGATACCGAGGAGGAAATGATCGACTGGGAATACGAGATCGACTGGCAGGACGAAGCCCTCGAAGATCTTTACTACCAGGGCGACGACCGGCTGGGCACCAGTAAAGAATACAATGTCGAGTTGTTCGACTACAAATACGATTGGTACGACTGGAAGCGCGCCGCAAAAGATCGTGGTAACTCCCCGCGTAGCTCCTTCATCGTAGAACAAGAGACGAAAATTTACCCCGACACCCTGGTTTGGGTGCGTGACTTCGCCTATTCCTACAATGAGCCCATGGCCCGTAATTACTTCTCCCACCCCGCCTATGATGATTATCCGGTGGTAGGTGTGGATTGGGAAATGGCCAGTGCTTTCGCCGATTGGCGTACCCGCATCTGGAATGCTTACCAGTCCGATCAAAAAGACGGTGTGAAGATTGAGAACTTCCGCCTCCCTACCGAGTTTGAATGGGAGTATGCAGCCCGTGGTGGTCGTGACCTGGCTCCTTATCCATGGGGTGGTCCTTATGTTCGCAACGCCAAGGGATGCCTGCTGGCTAACTTTAAGCCCGGTCGTGGTAACTATCCGGAAGATGGCGGCATGTATACGGTACGTGCGGATGCTTACTTCCCCAACGATTACGGCCTGTACAATATGGCCGGGAACGTAGCCGAGTGGACCAGTAGCGCCTTCTACGAAAACTCCTACGCTTTTATACACGATATGAACCCCGATATTCGCTACGACGCCCAGGAAAACGATACGCCGGCCGACAAGCGAAAAGTTATTCGCGGCGGTTCCTGGAAAGATGTTTACCATTTCCTTCAGACCAGCACCCGGACCTTTGAATACCAGGATACGACCAAATCCTACGTTGGATTCCGCTGTGCACTAACCTTCATGGGTCGTTCACTCAATGACTTCTAAAGCGGGCTTTCCAAGCTAACTCATTGAATTCCATGAATATAAGGATATTGCAGGACCGCCTGCAATATCCTTATTTCATATCGTAGATAAAGTCATAAAAAAATTCGGGATCACCTGTAACTTTTGCGGGAGCCCGCATTATGTGGATGTAGCGATTATACCGACAACGAAGTGGTTTGGTGGCCCAAACCACTTAGAGTCGAGTATATACTCGCGTGAAAAGGTTGGGCGAAGCCCAACTCTTTTCGGAAGCGGTATACCAGCTACGGACACAGAAATAATCCATACAATCATAAAAAATACACAAAATGAGCTTTCTCAAGTCCAAAGGTTTCAAGTACATCAAGAACTTAATTATTGGTGCCGGTGCTTCGGTAGTACTGTTGGGTGCACTATTTAAGATTCTCTCCTGGCCATACGCCAACGAAATGCTGATGGCCGGTATGTTCACTGAGGCCGGTATCTTCCTGTTGTTGGGTTTGATCCCTCCGGAGAAAGATTACTACTGGGAGAAACTGTACCCGGGCCTGGACAACTACAGCGCTAGTGTACAGCCCCTGGCTGCCGGCGTTACGCCCGTAAATAACACCCCTGCTCTCAACGGAGAAGTGGTAGAACAACAACTGGGCGGTATGTTGACCGAACTGCAAACCATGTCCCGCAGCATGTCTTCCCTGAAAGCCCTGCAGGAAGTAGACTTTAGTGGTACCAAAGACCAGTTGCAGGCCATGAGCAATTTCTATAGCAAACTCAACGAAGCGATGGCTGACCTGAGCGACTCGGTAGAAGCTACCAAGCAGTACAAAGATCAACTGAACGAGTTGAACACCAACATCGGCCGCCTGAATCAGACCTACAGCTCGCTGAACAACGTATACGGCAATGTCGTAACGGCTATGTCTAACGTAAATCGCGGCTAATCCGAGTCGATCAAATTCCATTGTGAACTAGAAAACATCCAAAGATATGTCTATACCTAAGGAGCCGCGGCAGTTGATGATCAACCTGATGTACCTGGTACTGACGGCCATGCTGGCGCTGAACGTTTCCGCCGAGGTGATGAACGCTTTCTTTACCCTGGATAAGGGTAATAAAGCCTCCATCAACACGGTTGAAACACAGCTTGATCAAACCGTCGACGGCCTTAAAGAATTGCTTAAAGACGAATCAAAAGCAAAATATCAACCCATTGAGCCCGCAATTGACGAAGTTCGTTCTGCGGTAGCTGATTTTAACATCTATGTGGATCAGATGCGCGATATGCTCATCGATGCCAGTGGTAATAAAAATGGTGAAGTCGACGAAGGTGACTACATCATCGACCACGGTAAAGAGGTCCCCAAAGGTAAAAAGAACAAGGACGTTACCACCCGTATGTTGGTGGACGAAGGAAAAGGCGATGAGTTGAAAGAAAAAATTCTGGAAACCCGCCAACGCCTGATTGAAAGTTATACCAGTTTGCTCCAAGAGCACGGTCAGGACTTCGGTCTTTCTGAACAAGAAATTGAACGGAATGTGCAAACGATCGGTGATAATATCCCTTTCAATGTTGATGACGAAACCTGGCAGGAAACCGACAAAACGAGCTGGGCGGATTTTAAATTCCGTCAAATGCCTCTGGCTGCGGTATTGCCTTTGATGAGTCAGATGCAATCCGATGCTAAGTCTTCCGAAGCATCCCTCGTCAACCAAATGGCTACCCTTGCGGGTGGTCGTGTGGTGGAGTTTGATGCTTTCTTCCCGGTTGTTCAGGCGGAAAAAGCCTACGTTATCACCGGTGAGCCATTCCGGGCAGAGATTTCTGTAGGTACCTATTCTACTCAGATCAACCCGGACGATATCAATATCTCCGTGAACGGCAATCGCCTGAGCGTTGGTGAAGATGGACGTGCTCAATATACCGCCAGTACTGGCACAACCGGACAAAAAACCCTGAACATGCAGGTCTCTGTGCGCAACCCCCTGACCGGTGAAGTTACCGAAGGAGACGGAACCTTCACCTACGAAGTAGGTCGCCGTTCGGTAACCGTGTCTGCCGACAAGATGAACGTAATGTACATCGGTGTACCTAACCCTATCTCGGTAGTTGCTGCCGGTATTTCCTCCAACGACCTGCGCGTAAGCGGCAGCGGTGGTGGTATCAACCTTACCCGCACCGGTACCGGTAAGTATACAGCAACAGTAAGCGAGCAAGGTACCGCCAACGTAACGGTTTCCGGTGGTGGCCTCAGTCCTACCAGCTTTGAATTCCGTGTCAAGCGTATTCCCGACCCCGTGGCAAAACTGGGCGGTGAATCCAGTGGTGATATTGGGAACGGCACCTTTAAAGCACAACGCGGAGTGATTGCTGAACTGCAGAACTTTGACTTCGATGCGCGCTGTGAAATTGTCGGTTTCGAGTTGGTTCACGCACCGCCCAGGAAAGATCCGGTTCCCGTGTCTAACCCCGGTGCTACCTTTAATCAGGCTACTCGTAATTTGGTAAACCAAGCAGCTCCGGGCCACCGATATTACTTCAATAATGTCCGGGCCAAATGTCCGGGCGACAAGGTATCCCGTAAGATCAACCCCATGGTCTTCCAAATTCGCTAAAAATTATCGCCTGATATGTAATAGTGCACCAGTTCTGCTCGTTAGACTGGTGCACTATTCTTATTTTGGCTGCAAAAAATAGCACAAGCATGAACGCAATAGGAAAACTCCTGGGTCTAGCCGTAGTGTTGGTCTTCTTCGCCGGATCCGTGGTAGCACAAGTTCCGCGAAACATCATGACGGAATCGGGCGAACCGCTGGTTCAACCACCCCTCGATGACATCGTCGAGCCCACTACCACCATCAGCAAAAGGGTCATCCCCTACGAATCACTCCGCGAAGCGGATATCTTCTGGAAAAAGCGCATCTGGCGCATTATTGACATCCGGGAAAAAATGAACCTGCCTTTCGGCTATCCCGAACGTCCTTTCATCAACATCCTGATCGATGCAGCCAAAGCGGATGAAAACCCCATGCGCGTATTTCAGGATGAAAAATTCCAGATGCAACTCGATACCAACGAGTTGAATAACGTACTCTTCGACCAGGATACCATCGAAATTACCGACCCCGAGACTTACGAAACTCGCCTGGAGGTAATTCGCAACGATATCAACCCCGCAGACATCAAACGCTACCGCGTTAAGGAGATCTGGTTCTTCGACAAAGAGTCCTCATCCATGCAGGTGCGCATCCTCGGTATCGCTCCGGTCGTTCCGGTCCGCGCCGACAACGGTGACCTCATTGGCGAGCGCGCTATGTTCTGGATCTATTACCCCGAAGCACGTCACTACCTGGCCCGCGAAAGGGTATTCAGCCCCTACAACGACGCCAGCCCGATGACCTGGGAAGACCTACTGGAGATGCGCTATTTCTCCAGCTACATCTTCAAAGAGTCCAACGTGAAAGACCTCCGTCTGCAAGACGAATACACGGGCCGCGAACTGCTCATGCAGGCAGAGCGGATCAAAGCAGAGATCTTCAACTTTGAACACGATCTCTGGTCTTATTGATCTTTCAAAGACTTTAGATCGCTTGCCCTTACGGGCTCGCTGCTAGAATCAAGAGAAAAGACCCGGAGTGCTTACGAGTGCTTCGGGTCTTTTTGGTGCGCGATCCTCCGGATCGCGATAACTAACGTAATCCTTTGATCTGTGAACATCAGCAGGATCCTCTAGTTTCTACCCATATTATACCCCTAAAGGGGCTCCTGAAGGGGTCCCGTTAGGGACCAAATATGGGTAGAAATTAAAAACGGATAAAGTAAACCGTGCCGTTAGGTACGGAATATAAGAATGTATTTTCTTCGGTGAATAAACAATCTTGATCCGCCGCACTACTGGATCGCGATAACTAACGTAATCCTTTAATCTGTGAACATCAGCG
>JASBTH010000179.1 GCA_030148525.1 Saprospiraceae bacterium
TTGAGGTCATTTTGTATGCCTTGCGGTAAATTGCTGCGCAACTGATCGTAGGCATCGGGTTCGTAGCGTCGGTACTGGATGGCGAGGGTACGCCAATAGTTGAGGTGCCCGGCATAAGCAATAGCCGGATTTTCCTCTTCGACCAGGGCTACGTAAGCCAGAAAGTTACACGAACCCTCGTCTCCAAATCCGTACCCATGTGCCAGCTCGTGTGTGAGCACGTAGGGCCATTGCACGGGGTGTAATCCCGGGTCAATGTGGCCTTCCCCCGTAAAGGGAAAATACAGCCCGGCCGTGCTGAAACGAAGGAAACTACCCCTGGGGTACATCCTGCGCCCGCGAACCCTTCCCGGGGTTGGGAAACCATTACTACTGAGCCAGAAAGTCAAATTTGATCGCAACACTTTTTCCAGCTTAGCCGGTAATTGAGCATGGCTAAACGTCATAGAGTCGGTAAGGCCCGGGATCTGGCGTCGGTATTCGATGATGAGGGCGGTCTCCTCTTCCAGCTCTTTTTGTATCTCGCTGAGGGGAAGTGGCCGCGGTGAAATACTCAGTTGCCGTTCCAGCGGAATGCGGTCGTAATTGTATCCCCACAGAACAAGGAACCAAAACAACACACTGCCAAGCACCCCGACAATCGCGATCAGGCTGTCGGTGATGCGCTGTGACCAATTACGAGAACGCTTAACCCATTTGCGCAGGGTCAGTACTGTCCACACCAGTAATACAGGGATGAGAATATACATAGTCGCAAAAGGCAACAGGGCCACGGAATAATCAATTCCGTAACGTATAAACCGGAATAAACCGCGTGAATAATAGGTTTCTACCCATTGTGGATTATTGGCTCCCACCCACTTCAAAAGAGCAGCGAAAGCGCCCAGGACACCCCACAGCAATTGACGGCGCTGGTATGGCAATACGTTGATCCGGTTGTCAGTTTTGGCAGTATCATTTTTCGACAGCAATAGCTGTAATCGTCGCATGTAGTCTCAGTGTTATATATCCAATGGGGATAATCGTAAGGTGCAATCTAGGGCGAATCGCCATAATGGTAACGAAATGAATGGCGAAAAGTATGCGTTTCCTGTCCGTGCACGGACATTCTTGTCATACAAAATCCCTAGATTTGCAACTTCGGCAATAAATCCGTTGTTGAGAAAGTGTAATTTAATTTAAAACGAAAAAACACGCGAACATGGCATTCGAATTCACGGATAACAACTTTAAAACCGAAGCCCTTGACAAAAAAGGCGTATCGGTAGTCGATTTTTGGGCTGAGTGGTGTGGACCCTGTCGTGCAATCACTCCCATCATTGAAGATCTGGCCAAAGAATACGATGGTAAGGTTACGGTCGGTAAACTCAATGTAGATGACAACCCCGAAGTTGCCATGAAGTACGGCATCCGTTCTATCCCTACGATCCTCGTCCTCAAGGATGGTGAAGTGGTGGATAAAACCGTTGGCGTAACCACCAAGCAAGCACTCGCTGATAAAATCGAAGCGAACCTATAAATTGTCTGGGTTTTTACCTAGTTTCCATCCTTGCCCGGCCCCTCCTGTGGTCAGGCAAGGATTTTTTTTCCCAGGACCTATCCCGCTGTCATATGAAATTACTCGACAATATGGAAGTGCGCGATCTGGGCAATCTCGACCTCCTGGCCCGCCAGGTCGTTGAAGGCTTCATGATCGGTCTCCACAAAAGTCCTTTTCACGGTTTCTCCGTCGAATTCGCCGAACACCGACTCTACAACCCCGGTGAATCGACCCGCAATATTGATTGGAAAGTCTACGCACGCACCGACCGACTGTTCACCAAACGGTTTGAGGAAGAAACGAATTTGCGATGCCAGGTCGTGATCGATGCCTCCAGCTCCATGTATTTCCCGGAAGCTGATAAGCGCGAGCGCAGGGATTACATGAACAAACTTCGTTTTTCGGCACTGGGCGCTGCCTCCCTCATGCATTTATTGCAAAAACAGCGGGATGCCTTCGGGCTCACCGTTTTCGATGAGGAAGTACGCCAACACACCCGCTGCAAGAGCAGTAGCAGTCACTATCGCCTGCTCCTCTCCTACCTCGAAAATCTGATCAACAACCCCGAGCGAAACAAAGCAACGTCAGCGGCTCAGGCTCTGCACCAGATTGCCGATAGCATTCATAAACGCTCCATGGTGGTCATCTTCAGTGATATGTTCGAACAAAACGAACAAACCGATCAGCTCTTCTCCGCCCTGCAACACCTCAAACACAATAAGCACGAAGTGGTCCTTTTCCACACCGTGGATCAAAAGCTGGAACTAGATTTCGACTTCGAAAACCGCCCCTACCTCTTCGTAGATATGGAAACAGGTGACCAGGTTCGCCTGCAATCCAACCAGGTTAAAGATTACTACGTGGAGCAAATGAAGAAATTTCGCGAACAACTACGGCTTAAGTGCCTCCAGTATAAGATTGACTTTGTGGAAGCCGATATCCGCAAAGGATTCAAGCCCATCCTGCAATCGTACCTGGTACGCCGTCAAAAAATGAACATCTGACCTATGATCAAGCTGTCTGATTTCTCGACCTTACCTCCTGAAGATGCCGACCGGGATAAACTCGAAAAAGAAACCAAAGACCTGGTTGATCGCATCGGAGAACTACAGGAGATACTCCATGCACAAGCCAAATATGGCGTCTTGGTTATCTTTCAGGGTATGGATGCCAGCGGAAAGGATGGCGCCGTACGCAAAGTCTTTGAAGAGTGCCATCCGAAGGGACTGCGATCCGTCTCCTTTAAAAAACCGACCGATATAGAGTTCGCCCATGATTTCCTGTGGAGGGTCCACAAAGAAACGCCACCTCAGGGGATGATCCATATTTTCAATCGCTCCCACTACGAGGATGTCCTGATTCAGCGGGTCCACAAGTGGATTGATGAGCCCCACGTAACCCGGCGCATCGAATCCATTAACGCCTTTGAGCGCTTGCTGCAATACGATGCAAATACCATCATCATAAAATGCTATCTCCATATCTCCTACGACCAGCAAAAAGAAGAACTACAGGAGCGCCTGGATGAACACGATAAGCATTACAAACACAATCCCGGCGACTGGGAAGAGCGGGAACACTGGGATGAGTACATGCGCTGCTACGAGGACGTAATCAACCGCTCAGAGGTCCCCTGGACTATCGTTCCCGTCGATAAGCGCTGGTACCGCGATTACATCGTCGCTAAGAAAATAGTAGAGGAACTGGAAAAACTCGATCTGCAATACCCGGGTCTACCGGAATAATTGGATGCAAAAGGATCCTTAAAGACGCTATTCAGGGATGGGAGGTTGAGGCTGAGATTGAGATTGAAAGCTTTGTAATATCGCCGTTATTCTACCGGAGACCT
>JASBTH010000325.1 GCA_030148525.1 Saprospiraceae bacterium
TGGCCAAAACTAGAATCCCTTGGTGTACCGCTGGTCAGCCCGGCCACCGTCAATCCCACCAATAATTGGATGAAAAACTTCATGGCTCAGGCGGAGGAGCGTGGCTACCGCGTCGACTACGTAGCCATGCACTGGTACGGCGGACCAAATGTAATGGGATTCCTCAATCGGGTGCGGGACACCTATGAACTCTACGGACGTCCGATCTGGATCACGGAATTTGCCGTAGCTGACTGGTCGGCGAACTCCGTGGAGGATAACAGACATTCCCCGGAGGACATTCTGGCCTTTATGGAAGAGGTGTTACCGGCTCTGGATCAGATCACCTATGTAGAACGGTATTCCTGGTTCAATGCCCAGCCCGATAATGCGGCTCTGAGCAACGCCAAATTATTCGATGAGAACGATCAGCTCACTGCCCTCGGTGAATTTTACGCCAACCACACTCCCAATATGGATGCCGGACCCGGTGATGATTCCTGGTATAATGACGGTAGCGGCGATGCGCCTGAGCCCGGGAGTGCCATCTACAGCACCGAGGCGGAATTTACCGATATCTCGCTGGCCGGAGTTGGCGTAAGTGCCAAAGGCTGCGGCAATAAATCGGGTGAAGGCCTCATCTTTATGCGCGGTGTGCAGGATGGTGACGGGGACCGCCAACTTACTATGTCGTTCGAGGTGGAACAAGCCGGGACCTACCGATTGGATATTACCTATTTCGCCAATACGACCACCCAGCTCGAAGTGATTGTCAATGGTGGAGAAACGATGGTAGAGGATGGCTTTGGAACCCCCGGCTTTTGTTTTGCCGGTCCGAGTATGGTGCAAAGTATCGAGATTGAATTACAAGAAGGCGACAATGAGATTATCATGAGTCCGGTACAGGGTGTTCAGTCCCCCTACCTGGATCGCTTCGACGTCATTGTCCCCGAGTAATAGCAAAGAACTAGTCCTTATTTTATTTGCATGGAAAGGCCCGGATTTTGGCAACAGCCAGGTCCGGGTCTTCTTTTTGCCGTAAGGCGAAGAACTGGTGAAGAAATCCCGACCTGAATGATTTATCCCCCCTAAATGAGGGTATACACCTGCCCGTTCTGGTCATAAAAGGCTAGGTTTGGTAAAAAAATGAAGACCAGCCTCTCCGTGTCGCTTTGCTGTATATTGCTCTCCCTGTTGGGGTGTACCCAAGCACCCGTCACGACCGAACCACCCAATGTGATTATCATCCTGGCTGATGACCTGGGGTATGCCGATGTGGGCTTTAACGGCTGCCAGGATATTCCCACACCGAATATTGACCGCATTGCACAGAATGGGGTCACCTTTACCAACGGATACGTAACCTACCCGGTCTGCGGCCCCAGTCGTGCCGGATTGATAACGGGGCGCTATCAGGATCGGTTCGGCTTCGGACGTAACCCTCTTTTCGCTCCTAAGGATTCGACGCAGGGCGTCCCCACTAGTGAACAAATGCTATCCGAGCTTTTGCAACCAGCGGGATATACCACGATGGCCATTGGGAAATGGCACCTGGGCGCTCACGAATCCCTGCGTCCGCAAAACCGGGGCTTTGACCACTTTTTTGGTTTTCTGACGGGCGGTCACCGGTATTTTCCCGAAGAATGGACCTTACAGGATATCTCAGAAGTCGATGCCCAGTTCGCCGCCTACCGCACGAAGCTTCTTCACGACGGACAACGCGTGGACGAAACGCAGTACCTGACCGATGCTCTTTCCAGAGAAGCGGTCTCCTTTGTGGAGGCAAGTAGGGAAGATCCCTTTTTTCTGTATCTGGCCTATAATGCGCCCCACACTCCAATGCAGGCTACGGATGAATACCTGGACCGGTTTGCGCACATCAAAAATAAAAAGCGTCGGACCTACGCAGCTATGGTTAGCGCTATGGACGATGGCATAGGCCTGGTCCTGGATCAACTGGAAACCTCGGGAATCGAGGAGAACACCCTCGTATTCTTCCTGTCGGACAACGGTGGCCCCGAGGCCAATAACGGGTCGGATAACGGCCCCCTGCGGGAGGGTAAAGGCTCTCTGTACGAAGGGGGGATTCGCGTACCTTTTGCGGTACAGTGGCCGGGCACGATTCCCGCGGGGATGACCTATGATCCGGCCGTGTCGTCCCTGGATATCTTTGCCATGGCAGCTGCTGTCTCGGGAGCACAACCCCAAAATGAACTGGATGGGGTAAACCTGATCCCCTTTTTAGATGGTAGCCAGGAAGGCGAACCGCACCAGGATTTGTTTTGGCGTAAGTTCGATCAGGGTATACAGGCCATGCGTTTGGAAGACCTGAAATACATGCATCCTCAAGGTGAGAACGAGGAATATTACGACCTGGGAGCCTCACCCTCCGAGGAGCAGCCTTATTCCGTTTCTCCTGACCAGCAAGATGCCTTTCGCCAAACCTATGCGCAATGGGAAGCTCAGCTGTTTCCACCCGCATTTTTGGGACTAATGCAAAATCAGCAATACAATGAAGCCCACCCGGACCGGTTTAGGGATGTGGAGAAGTACTGAGACGCTGCCCGCACAGCATGGTGAATGTATTTCGTGTAACAGTATATCCTGGTGCTAGAGTACTGAGGCCGTTTTACCGGCTCCAAGACCTTCCATATTCCAGAAGACCGCCACCGAAAACATCAGCGGCAAAAAAGGATGGTCATTACCTCGATGTCCACTACCGTGAAGCTCGATCCGCACGTGGGACACCAGGCGGGGCGGTTCTTTTATGCACGAACTATTTCACGCGGTTTGTAACTTTTCACTCTAATGTATGGCTTTGGGAACCGGCAAATGTTAAATGATGAATGCTAAATGATGAATTAATTTAGCACTCATCATTCAACATTCATCATTTAACCACTAATTGCGTAAACCTGCCCTCCGCACTTTGAATGAGCAGCACATAAGTCCCTGCGGGTAAATTATTGGTATTAAATTCCATCGATTGGCCGTTTGCAAACCGGCGGTTCAACAGCCGTCCGTCGGTGCTGCGCAGTTCTACCTCGAAGCCGGCGGAGGAGGGGCTATTGATGGTCAGCAGGTCGTTTACCGGATTGGGGTATACCTGGAAGTCATGGCTCGGTGTCGGCGATTCATTACTGGTCACCATGTCATCGGCGAAGTAGGTGAGGGCAAATTCAAAGGCCTCATTCCCGATGGTGTCGCCAATGCGGCGACCATTCAGGTCATCGGCCGGAGGGTGGATACCACCCCATATGCGCGACAGGCTGCACTGGTCGGAGGCATCGCGGTAGGTTGCCCATTGCAGCTCAATAGTCTGTGAAGGCCCTTCTTCAAATACGAGAAATTCATTTTGGAAGGCATCAAAAATGCCCATGCCGCCCGGAAAATAGGGACTGCCCGTCATACGGGTCATCACTTCGGCGGCGGCACGCGAAAAGGTGGAGTGGCCCGACACATAGCCGGCAAAAGGCGGGGTAATAAAACTGGGACGCTGGTATGGCCACCAGTTTTCGGCCAATATCCAACCGACACCAGCCTCATCGGTATCGGGATCATTAATGTAATCAGGTCCCTTCCAGGCCCGGAGCTTAATCTTGTGCAGATGGCGTTGGTTGGGTCCCACCAGCGGATCGTCTTCCATCACCAGTTCAATGTGCCCGTCGATCAGGGGGATGCCGGCCACGTGGTAGTTGGGCAGGGTGGTATCGGAGCTTTGACCCCGGTCGGCCATATAGCGGATGGCCGATACGGGACGAACGTAATCGTAAAAGCCTTTTAGTGCCCATACGGAAATGGCCACATCGTGCATGGCACCGCCGAGGGTAAAATAAGTCTTCAGGTCCCATTCCAGGTCGCTCATGATCCGGCCTTCGCCGGCCCACTTTTTTTCCGTAAGGGGATGATCACTGACGTAATTCAGAATGGTAAACCAATGTCCGGGAGGAGTTTCGGAGTCGGGGCCATCAGCCCAAAACTCGGCCAATACCCGACCGTAATCGCCCAGCTGTGCCATTTGGGGGGTGTAGGGCTCACCAGTAACCGGATTGCGTTCGTGGCCGGGAGAAGGGTCGCCACCACCGATCAGGTCATAGAATTGGTCGTAGTCCGCAAAATCCTGCGGCAGATTATCAATAGTCAGGTTGCCAATACTGGCCGGCGAGATGTCGATCTCCTGGTCGAGCGCAGCATCGAGGTGTCCGGACCAAACCGCTACCAGCGCAAAATTCCATTTGTAGAGGTCGCTTTCTTCACCACCCGCGACGGGATCGAGGTAGGGGGGAGGTCCCGGATCGTGGTAGACAGGGTACTGGGCACCGTCACGTTCCCGGATGTTGAGTTGGTCTTCCCGCAGGGAAAAGGGGGTAACCCATCCCCACTCGGCGCCCACGAATTCGGGCACGCGATTGGGAAATACGTTGCCGCTTTGATCGATAAATACATCAAAGGCAAGAGGTTGCCACCGGTTCGGATCGGTAATATTGGGGTTACCCGGCGATTCGGTATTCAGGAATTCATTGACCGGCGTGTAGTACTGATTAGCGTAGCCGTTCTGTTCGTTGGCGCCGTCCTGCAGGCCATAGGCGATATACTGGGCGGCGATGTAGTTACCCAGTGCTGCCCCCGATCCGGAGGAATAGTCGGTCGACGTAAAAGCAGGATCGTATCCCAGATCGCGAATAAAAAGCGAATCCACCAGGGGCTGAATATCCGGATAGCCCGGCGATTGCGTGAAGCGATGATGGATCAACCGGTAAGCAGCATAGCTGATGGCTTCGGCCCTGGCCGATTCGGCATTATCGCCGGCGGGTGAAAATCCGGTAAAAGGACTTTCGTAACCGTGAACGGTATTTCCCAGCAGGTAGGGTGCATCGGCCTCAGAAAATACGGCCCAGGCGTCGTACATCGCTCCGGACACATGAAAGAGGTTACGGGCGTGGACGGTGGGCCGGGCAAAATCGTTGCGGATGGCATCGAGCAAGGCTTCGTTCCACCGACGAGCGACCGAGTGCTGGGCGCACAGGACAGTAACCATACTCAGAAGCAAACAGGTAGTTATCAGCTTTTTCATACATCTACATTTTCCAGGGAGGTTCTTATTACTCTGGGGTCGAAAGGTAAGGAAAAGATAGATTGTCAGCGATGCGGCCAGCTGTCATTAACGAGTCATTTGATCTGAAAATACAGGGTAGTTGTTTGCTGGCTTTCGCCAAAAAAAATACAGGCTGCAGGGTTAACCCGCAGCCTGTACATGGTATATGGTTTTAAGCAAGTCTTAGTACCCTATACTCAATACCTAATACGACGTTAGGTTTGGACAACCAGTTGTTTAGCAAACACCCCGGTCCAAACCTCACGTTACCTAACTAAGGTCGGGGCCGTACCGGTGTTTTATTCTTCACGTGTTTATCCAACCACTGATTTTGTTCCCAGAGCATGTGCAGAATGCTTTCTTTGGCGCGGTAGCCGTGGCTTTCTTTGGGCAACATGACCAGGCGGGCCGGTGCACCCAGTCCTTTCAGGGCATTGAAATAGCGCTCGCTCTGCATGGGGTAGGTTCCTGAGTTATTATCGGCTTTCCCGTGGATCAACAGCAGGGGCGTCTTCATTTTATCGGCATGCATAAATGGTGACATGTCGTAGTACACCTCCGGAGCTTCCCAGTAGGAACGCTCTTCCCGCTGGAAGCCAAAGGGCGTGAGCGTACGGTTGTAGGCACCACTCCGCGCAATGCCGGCGGCAAACAGATCGGAATGGCTCAGGAGGTTAGCCACCATGAAAGCCCCGTAAGAGTGACCTCCCACGGCTACCCGATTCCGGTCAATATAGCCCAAATCATCCACGGCATCAATAGCTGCCTTGGCATTGGCGACCAACTGCTTGCGGAAGGAATCATTCGGTTGTTTATCGCCTTCCCCGACAATCGGAAACGCAGCCCGTTCCAGTACCACGTATCCCTGAGTTACCCAGTAGACCGGTGAGCCCCAGTACGGATAGATGAATTCATTGGGGTTGCTGGTATTCTGGCCGGCACTGGATTTGTCTTTGTACTCCACCGGGTAGGCCCAGAGGATCATGGGCATTTTTTCCTTTTTCTCCTTGTCGTAGCCTACCGGCAGATACAGGGTGCCGGACAGGTCTAATCCGTCCTCTCTTTTATAGGAAATGACTTCCTTGTGTACCGATTGCATGCTCTTAAAGGGATTATCGAACCGGGTGATCGGCTTCAGGCTTTCCCGCTTGTTGATATCCCGCACGTAGTAATTGGGATAATCAGTCGGGGATTCGATGCGCACCAGAATCTCGCCCTTGGTCATGTCAATAGATCTGACCAGGTCTTCCACCTTATCGGTATAGGTGGAAGTATACAGGCGCTTGGTTTCACCGGTAGTGAGATCCATCTCATCTACGAAGGGGAATTGGCCTTCGTCCGTATATCCGGGCCCCATGAGATAGGCTTTTCCCTCGTTCATTTCGAGTACGCTGCGATTAAACTCATTGGTGGTGGTCACGAAGCGGCCGGGGTTACTGTATTGGTCCTGGTAGTTCCGGTCAGAAATGATTTGTGGCTCCTGTGTGTTGTCGGAAGGATTAAACACGTAGGTTTTCGTATTCCGATCTGCGAACCAACTGTCGTAGGCAATAGCTACCTCGTCGTTCCCCCAAATGATATAGCTGAAACGGTTTTGGGTTTTTACGAGGGACACCGGCTGGCCGGTAAAGGGGGCTGCCAGCTGGAATACTTCGTCGCGATATGGTACCTCTTTGGCCGGATCACCACCGTCGAGGGCCACGGTCCAGGTGATGGTAGCGGGCTTATCACCGCGCCAGCTGTAGCCGCGTGGCGTATCGGTCGTTGATCCAAAGCCCTGTGGCCGGACTTCATCCAGGCCTTTATCGATCAGTTGTTTGACCAGTTGGCCGTCGGCATCGTAGATGTTTGTTTCGTAGGCGAACCGGTAGTAGGGCACCAGGTAGGAGAATGGGCGCTTGGTGGTGGTGACCATCACGTAGTTCTGATCTGGTGACACAGAAATCGACCGGTGCATACCCGTGGGCATCCATTCGCTGGTCGTACCATCGAGGTCTATTTTCAGAATGGTGGAATTGGCCAGGGTT
>JASBTH010000327.1 GCA_030148525.1 Saprospiraceae bacterium
TACGGATTCGCTGAGCCGCATATATTCTTTTCCCGACAGCCTTATTGAGTCCGATGTATACCTGAATGATGTCCGCATCGACCAAAAGCATAATATGGCGTACCTCTCCGACTCGGGGCGAGGAGGCATTTACGTATTAGACCTGGAGAGCGGTGAAACCCAATTGCGTTTGGAAGAGCACTTTTCTACAAAGGCTGAAACGGATAAGCTGGACATTAATGGCTACACCTGGCAGGGGCAAATTCACTCGGATGGGATCGCCCTTTCGAACGAATCCGATTACTTGTACTACGCTGCTCTGAGTGGGCATAGTTTATATCGTGTCCCAGTAGAAGACCTCATAAATCCTTCCCTGAGTGAGCGAGAGTTAGGCGACCAAGTCACCGAAGCCCAGGAGATCATTGCCACCGACGGAATGCTCTTCGGGCCTACCAATACGCTTTACCTGGGCGGATTGGAGGAAAACGCCATCTACGTATGGAAAGAAGATAACCCCTACCATAAGCTGATTGAAGATGAACGGATTAAATGGGCGGATTCGTTCACCTCCGGTAGCGATGGCAGCATCTATTTTACCACCTCCCAAATCCATATTCCATCGGAAGAGCGTTCTGCCTATCATCTCTACCGGATTGCGCAGTAGGGGCTATTGGATTGCCCTAAATGGCGACCATTTCAAGGTCCGGCATCAGCAAATACTCCAGGCGTGAAAAAGGTCGAATAATTTGGTCTGGTCGCACTAGTCCTGAACTTTCGGACCAAAACTGAGGTCACCCGCATCCCCCAGGCCGGGAACAATGTAGGATTTGGCCGTCAGTTCTTCATCCAGGCCTCCCAGCCAGATGTCCGCCTCGGGAAACATGCGCTCAGCGTGTTCGATGCCCTGGACGGAGGCAATTGCCGTCGCCAAATGGATGCTTTTGGGAGTGCCGTTCTTAAGCAGCTCTTGCAGGGCCAGAACGATGGAGGCTCCGGTGGCGATCATCGGATCGCACAAGATCAGCGTAGTGCCTTCGAGATCGGGACACGACATATATTCTAATTTAATCTCGAAACTCCCGTCTTTATGGTGTTTGCGGTAAGCGGACACAAAGGCATTTCCGGCGTGATCGATCATATCCAACAAGCCCTGGTGCAGGGGAAGTCCTGCTCGCAGAATGGTGGCCAGTACGATACGGTCGGTGGGGTGCCGGGTGATAGCAGTTCCCAGGGACGTCTCAGTTTCCCGTTCTTCGTAATTAAAGGTTTTGCTTATTTCGTAGGCCATACAGGCCCCGAGGCGCTCCATGTTTTTGCGGAAGCGAAGGGAATCCTGCTGTACATGTACATCCCGCAATTGGGCCATGTACAACTGGATCAATGAATTGACTTCACCGAGATTATGGATCATAAGGCAGCTTTTTGATGGCTCTAGCCCGCACCAATAACGTTTTTTAGGCGGGTTCTGCTAAATGTACTAAAATCCGGACATGTTCTTTTTGACTTTTGCTACCGTCTGGCTTTCGCCAAAAAAGTTTGATACACCTCGGCCATACCATCCCAGCCACCGGCAGCGTAAAAGGAAGAGTTATGCCAGATACTGATCAAAGGAGCTTCCGCTTTCCGGCATCGCTCTACCAAATCAGTCAAATAGGTAACGGTCTTTTGATCTGACCATTTTTTATAGCGGCTGAAGGTGCCGTCCATGACACAAAAAGGATGGATTTCCAGGGAGGTTTCCCTTTCCTGACTGAGATCGTACCAGTAAAAAGGGCCGGCGTAGGATGCTCTGAATCCGGGTTCGGACGCGTAGCCCAGGGTGAAATCTGCTTTTATTCCCACATCCAGTAGTGCGTGGTATGTATCTGGGAAGGATAGCCTTAAGTAGTGTTGCCGACTTCGAAGCGGTTGCTGTCCGGTGATGTCGTGATAGCGATCTACTTCGCGTCTTAGTTGCCTTGGTTGTTCGGCTGCCCGGTAGGAGGGATGCAGGCCACAAGGGTAGCGCTGATGGATATCCAGGATCAATTTCCGGAATGCCGGCCTGGTCACGGAGATGTTTCGGTCGTACGCACTCAAATCGCCCAATAACCAAAAGTATATGGGTTGCACTTCGTATTGTTGATGGAGGGAATGTAGCCAATGGTAGGTGTCGTATGGGTCTTTCTTCCGATGGGCGAGTACCAGCATTCGATCCCGCCAATTAGCCCAATTCCATTTGAGGGAGTCTTTAGCCAGGGCCGCGATTTGGTACCAGGCGGGGCGTTCCCGAAAAGCCCAGGCCAGATCAATGTCGTAGGTTGGGGTAAA
>JASBTH010000339.1 GCA_030148525.1 Saprospiraceae bacterium
TTGGATTTGATCCAACTGCCCCCTCTTTGACGATAGGTAATTACGTACAAGTAATGATCCTATCGCTTTTTCAAAAATTTGGGCATAGACCGATTGTATTAATGGGTGGAGCAACTGGACTTATTGGAGATCCATCAGGAAAGGATAAAGAAAGAGAGTTAAAATCTATTCAAGAATTAAATAAAAACCTTGAAAAACAAAAAGAACAATTCTATAAACTTCTTGACTTTGAAGGAGCTAATAAAGCTACTATAATTAACAACTACGATTTTTATAAAGGAATGAATGTTATTCAGTTCTTGCGTGATGTAGGAAAATCCACTACGATTAGCAAAATGATTGCTAAAGAATCCGTAAAAAATAGGTTAGAATCAGGCTTGTCTTTTACTGAGTTTAGTTATCAAATATTACAAGGATACGATTTTCAAAAGTTATACGAAGAATATAATTGTAGGATTCAAATGGGAGGTTCCGATCAGTGGGGAAATATTATTGCTGGAATTGATTTTGTTAAAAGAAATTCTAAGGGGAATGCATTTGGCTTGACTACACCATTATTGACAAAATCAGATGGAAAAAAGTTTGGCAAGTCGGAGGAAGGGAATATCTGGCTCGACCCGGAACTTACGTCCCCTTATAAATTCTACCAGTTCTGGATCAATGCCGACGATGCCGATATTCCGACCTTTACCCGCTACTTCAGTCTGAAAAGCCGGGAGGAGATCGAAGCTCAGGAACAAGAGTTGGCCGACAATCCGCGGGAGCGCAAGCGTCTGCTGGCCGAAGAACTAACCATCCGGCTGCATTCACAAGAAGCCTACGACTCGGTACTGAAGGTGTCGGAATTATTATTTAATAAAAAGGCAAAGCGGGAGACCCTCCTCGATATGAGCGCCGCTGACCTGTCGACTGTTGCGCAGGAAATCCCCAGCTTTTCCGTACCAAAGGATGCCCTGAACAACGGGGTCAATATTGTGGACCTGTTGGCCGGGCACACGCAGGTTGTGGCCTCCAAGGGAGATGCCCGGCGAGCCATCAAGGGCAATGCCATTGCTGTGAATAAAGAAAAGATCCAAAACCACGATACCAACATCACTAGTGAAGCATTGCTGCACGACCAATATCTGATGGTGGAAAATGGGAAGAAGAATAAATTTATCCTGATTGCTGAATAACGGAGGAGTATGGAGCTGAATATGTATCAAGTCGATGCCTTTGCGAAGGAGGTTTTTCAGGGTAACCCTGCAGCCGTCGTACCACTGCAGGACTGGACCCCCGATGAATCCTTGCTGCAAGCTATTGCCGCCGAAAACAACCTGTCGGAAACGGCTTTTTTTGTTGACCGGGGTGACTATTTTCACCTGCGCTGGTTCACACCTGCCGCCGAAGTCCGGCTCTGTGGCCATGCCACGCTGGCCAGTGCGCATGTGTTATTTGACGAAATGAATTACGACCGGGACGAGATTCTGTTCCGCACTCTCGGAGGCGACCTTCGGGTCAATCGATCTGGTGATTCGTACAGCATGGACTTCCCCACCGATCCGCCCGAGCCCATCGACAGCCACCCGCTCATCGAGGAAGCCCTGGGTTTCAAGCCCAGGCTAACCTATAAAGGTACCGACGACTACCTGGCCCTCATCGATTCGGAGGAGCAACTCCTGGCCCTCGATCCCGATCCCTTACCGATCACGAAGCTCAAGGCCCGTGGCCTCGTAGTCACTGCCCCCGGCGCACACACCGACATCGCTTCCCGTTGTTTTTACCCCGCTCTCAAAATTCAGGAGGATCCGGTCACAGGATCTGCCCACACCATGTTAGCTCCCTTCTGGCTGGAGCAACTGGGCCGCACCACTTTCTCCGCCGTCCAGGGCAAGGGCCGTCGCGGACACCTCCAATGCAGCCTACTCGATGACCGGGTAGTACTGACGGGGCAGGCGGTAACGTACCTGCACGGGACCATACATCTGTGACAGGTTTGAGGTTTGGGGTTTGAGGTTTGGTCTGAGGGACCCTCAACCCCCAAACCTCAAACCTCAAACCTGATACTTGTATTTTTCGGCCATCGCCTCCAGGTCTGGTAATTCCCGGATGTAGAGGTGGAGGGTGCGCTGGGCGTCTTCGAAGTCGAGACGGTAATCGTCGTGCATTTTACCGAGGAGCGTCTGGAGCTTACCAGCCCGGCGGATCATGTAGGTGTATAGCTTAAAGGTTCGGCGCTCGCTGTAATCGGCCAGGCGGTCCTGGAAGCGTTCGAGGGCATCGTTGAGGAGCTGGTAATTCAGTTCTACCTCCCCGTATTTATCGCGGGTCACCTTGAGGTGGCGGGTGATGCGGCCACTGATCGACCGCATGGTCAGTTTGAGGTAACCCGGCGAGAAGTGTCCCTGGTCCAGGAGGTCGTATTCTTCGTCGATCAGGCGGGACATATCAAGGCGGCGTTCCTCCGTGGTTGCGGAGCCTTCCAGCAATTGAAACTGGAGGCGCTCGGTGAGTACATCGTCTTTGGGTATCAGGCGAAAGAGCAATTTGTCTTTCTCCTTTTGCGAAAGCAGGGAAATTGCTTCTTTCAATTCTTTGGAGAGGGAGCGTCGGGGCATATCGAGATTCCTTTTGCCGGAAAATATAAAGTTCTGCCGGGATACCCATACAGGGGTGTCGGCTAATTCCCTGATCTGACAAGTATTGCCCATTATCCCGTTCGTTGGACAGGGGTATCTTTGTATATTCCCTGAAAAAATGAAGCTAAGCCAGACCCTGTTCCATACAGGCGAAGAGCGGGAAAGATACTTCAATGCCATCGCCCCGCCCGTGATGACCTCCAGTAATTATGCCTTCCCCACGGTTGCTGCTTTTCGGGAAGCCCTGGTCAGCCCCATGGATACCCACGTGTATACTCGCGGAAATAATCCCACGGTCGAGATCCTGAGGCGAAAAATGGCCGAACTCTGCGGAACGGAGGAGGCGCTGGCCTTTGCTACCGGTAGCGGAGCACTGGCGGCAGCCATACTGTCCTGTGTGAATACCGGTGACCATATCATCAGCGTGCAGAAGCCCTACGCCTTCACCCAGGTCATCCTCGATGGCTTCCTGCAGCGTTTTGGGGTAGAGCGGACTTACGTGGACGCCCGCGGAATGGCGGATATTGAGCAGGCCATTCAACCCAATACGAAGTTGTTGTTTCTGGAAAGCCCCAACTCTATGACCTTTGAATTGCAGGACCTCAAGGCCTGCAGCGACCTGGCCCGGGACCATGGCATTATGACCTGCATTGACAACAGTTGCGCGACCCCCATCTTTCAGCGGGCAGCCGATTTCGGGATCGACCTGGTGGTTCACGCCGGCACCAAATACCTGAACGGACACAGCGATGCCACCTGTGGCATTGTCTGCGGTTCGCGCAAGCACCTGGAGAAGTTGTACAGCCACGAATTCATGGCGCTGGGTGGGGTGCTATCTCCGCAGGATGCAGCACTGGTTATCCGGGGCCTGCGCACCCTGGAATTGCGGATGCAGCGCAGCGATGCCAGTGCCCGGCAGTTGGCGAAGCGGCTGGAACAGCATGCTAAGGTACAGCAGGTGCTCTTTCCCTTTCTGCCCAGCTTTCCGCAGTACGAACTGGCCCGGAAGCAGAT
>JASBTH010000345.1 GCA_030148525.1 Saprospiraceae bacterium
CATAGCAAAGATTCTGAATTGGCGGGTATGGCCGAAAAAGCCCTCAAGGAAGTCCAATACCATTTGCGCTACAGCTCGGAGTGGATGATCCGACTGGGCGACGGCACCGAAACGAGTCACCAGAAAATGCAGCATGCCCTCAATGAGTTGTGGATGTTTAGTGGTGAACTGACACAGGGCGATGAGGTCGATCAGATCATGCAACAAGAGGGCATCGGAGCGGACTTATCGCAAATAGCCTCACTGCGCAACGAACGCATCAGCTATGTGCTGGACCGGGCAACCCTGAAGCAACCCGATAATAATTGGATGCAGGAAGGTGGTAAACAAGGCCGCCATACCGAGCATCTCGGATACATACTTACCGAGCTGCAATTCATGCAGCGGGCTTACCCCAATATGAAATGGTAGCGTTCCTTTGAATATCTGGATACTTGTTAGTAATTTCCTCGTCTCGAAAAATGTGCTGGTGGATTGAGCTGTAAATGCCTGACTATTTAAGGTTCAGCACCAGCAAGCGCGCCAGGCGTGAAAAAACGATCAAATAATTCAGTCTAGTCGCCCTAGTCTGTAGCTCGAATGAAGGAAATTATTGAACGGTATCGGAATGTTGTCATTCAAATTGCTACTCCATATAGCACCGGTACGGGTTTCTTCCTGAAGGATCACAACCTCATTGTCACCAATGAGCATCTTATCCGTGACAATGCCAAAGTGCTAATTACCGGCGATCTTTTTTCCAAGACTCTAGTCGACGTTCTATTCGTTGATCAACGGCTTGATCTTGCCTTTCTCGCAGCTCCGGAAGTGCCCGATATACCGCTGGTGGAGCTGGGGGATAGTGACGAAGTACATTCGGGCGAGCAAATTCTGGTACTGGGGCATCCGTTTGGGCTCCGCTACGCCTCTACACAAGGGATTATCTCGAATACCACCCACGAAAAAGACGGCGTAACCTTTTTTCAACACGACGCTGCACTCAATCCGGGAAATAGTGGAGGTCCTCTCATACGTAAGGATGGTAAAATAATGGGGGTTAACACCTTTGTGATCCGCGATGGAGAGAATATTGGGTTCAGCCTGCCGGCAAATTATTTGCGCGATACCCTGGCTGCATACCGTGACCATCACGGAGCTATTGGTGTGCGTTGCCCATCCTGTTCCAACCTGGTGTTCGAAGATGCTATTGAGCGCTCGTATTGCCCGCATTGTGGCAGCAAGGTGCAACTGCCTAACCAAGTCGAGGCGTACGAACCGGTTGGTGTGGCAAAGACGATTGAAGAGATGTTGACGGAGCTGGGACAGGAAGTCGGATTGGCCCGTCGTGGCCCCAACAACTGGGAGATTATCGAAGGCAGCGCCCGCATCAATATTTCCTATTACGAGAAAACGGGACTAATCACGGGGGATGCCTACCTGGTAACGCTTCCCAAATCCGATATTAAACAGTTGTACGAGTATTTGCTGCGACAGAATTACCTGACCGAGGGGCTTACCTTTAGTATAAAGGAACAAGACATTATCCTTTCGGTACTTATCTACGACCGGTACCTGAATGTGGAATCCGGAGTTGAGTTATTCCGGCATCTGTTTGAACGGGCCGATTACTACGATAATATTCTCGTCGACACCTACGGTGCGGCCTGGAAATATGAAGATACGGCCGATTCCTGAGGGGCGCCTTTTTTGCTTTGAGTAAAGAGCGAAACCCTTATTCAAAGCAAAAGCCGGCCTCAGTATACTGATCCGGCTTTATGCTAAATTGGATTAATGGGGAAAAATGGGTTAGGTAAGGTGTTGGTTTTTTGGAGTTATGTTTATCCTTTTGGCAATGGATTACCGCTTTGATAAACGTCTTTATATAAGAAAGAGTCAGAAGAGCGAGGGATTCCATAAATTGCCGTCGATTTTTTTCAGAATAATTTAGCTGTGCTTTCATTTTTCCGGACGAATCAACTGTTGGCCTCCAGTCTGCTGCTTATCTACGGCCTGGTATTACACATGGGTGCATTTTATGTGCCGGATACCTGGCAACCCACCGGATATGGGGTGTTCGGGGATTGGACTTACCGGTGGATCGATCCCAAATCGATCGGTGCTCACCTATTGGTAGTACTCCTGTTGTTCATTCAGGGAACAACTCTGAATGTCATTGATTTCTCCAATAAGCTATCCCGGGATTTCACCCTCTTTCCGGGGGTATTTCTGGTACTTCTTGCCAGTATGGCTCCGGTTTTTTTGCATTTAGCTCCTCATCATTTTGCCAATTGTTTTTTGCTATTCTCCCTGGCCGAGGTAATGAATGTATACCGGAAAACTCAGGTAGCCGATCACCTTTTTAATGCGGGATTCTATATTGGTATTGCCAGCCTCTGGGTGCCTTCCTATTGGGTGTTCATCCTGTTTTTATTCTTCGGACTCAACGTACTGCGAAGCTTTAGCATCCGTGAGCGCCTGGTAGTAAGTAGCGGATTCCTGGTCGTTTTATTTCTTACTGGAACGGCATATTTTCTCTTCGACCGTTTACCAGAGTTTATGGATCATCAGGTCCAGGCAGCCTTTGTATTTCTGGATGTCGGGGCGCTGTCCTTTTTTGCCTGGTTTCACTTGGGTATCTTGGCTCTTTTTCTCCTAACGGCCCTTTTTCGGTACAATCAGATCATGCAGAAGCGGATCATGCAGGCCCAGAAAAAAATAGATCTCTTCTATTGGGCATTACTCTTTGGTGGTATTTCCGTACTGGTACAGCCTGACGCCGGTGAAACCCACGCCCTGGTGATCGTGCCCGCTCTGGGTATCCTGACGGGGATGCAATTTGCCAATATGGAGCGACGCACTGCTGAGCTAATGCATTTTTTCTTGTTCCTGATTGCGCTCTTTTTTCAGTGGTGGGTTTTGTTTTTCCCGGTGGGGTAGGGTACGGGCTGCAGTTGAAATTCGTATCTTTGCGTTTTACTTTTCGCTTTCGCAAAAAAAGAAACCATGAAATTCGGTGTAGTCGTATTCCCTGGCTCCAATTGTGATGATGATATGATCCACGTACTGGGGTCGGTAATGAACCAGGAAGTGGTCAAGCTGTGGCACAAGGATACCGAACTGCCGGGGTTTGGCCCCGGTGATTGCATTGTACTGCCGGGAGGGTTCTCCTACGGCGATTACCTGCGGGCCGGTGCTATTGCACGATTCTCTCCCATCATGGAGGTCGTCGCGGCCTTCGCCAGGGAAGGAGGTATTGTCTTTGGTATTTGCAATGGTTTCCAGGTTTTGTGTGAAGCTGGGTTGTTACCGGGAGTACTGCTGCGCAATCAAAATCAACGCTTCATTTGCAAAAACGTCAACCTTAAGACGATGACCAGCGAAAGTGCTATTACTTCCGCCATCAATCCCGGAACGGTATTAAAAATTCCCATCGCTCATGCCGAAGGGCGCTACTTTGCCGACGAGGCTACCCTCGACAAGCTGGCAGCTAATAACCAAATCCTTTTCACGTATTGTGATGCATCCGGTCAGGTAACTGCGGAAGCCAACCCCAACGGTTCTCTTCGCAATATCGCCGGCATCTGCAATGAAGGTCGCAATGTCTTCGGTATGATGCCGCACCCTGAACGCGCCTCCGAACCAGCCCTTAATAACGAGGATGGCCGTGGCCTTTTCGAATCTCTCCTGAGGACAGCCCATGCTTTGACATAGAAAGAGAGAAAGGGAGATTAGGAGAAAGGGAGAAAGGGGGATGTCGATCCTCTAGTGCTGCGGGTCAAGATTATTTGTTCTTCGGGGGTAATGCATGTCCTACATTCCGTACCTAACGGCACGGTCTTCCCTTGTCCAATTCAAATTTCTACCCATATCTGGTCCCTAACGGGACCTTTTCAGAATGCCC
>JASBTH010000346.1 GCA_030148525.1 Saprospiraceae bacterium
GGTTCAAATAATAGACATTTGCAGTCCAAAGGATAAATCCCAAACACGCTCTAAAGTCACCCGTCCCGTACTTATGGGGTCCGGGCAATTCCTACTTTTTAACGCACCAACTGCCCGGTAAGGTCGTTATCAAGGTCTTAATTATCGGGAGCTTGGGCACAGACTAATTCTTAAAGGGAATCTATACCAAATACAAGGTGAGGTTTTGACATTCGGCCATTTCGCAACCAGCTCCCAACCTCACAATTAATTCGCCACGATAGCGATCCGACTGCTGTTGGGACTCAATTCGATGCGGGAAATATTGGTGATATTATACGCCCGCAGATCCACGAAAGGCTGCCAGGATTCATCGGTTCCGGGGCGGAAACTGAAGATCTCACTGCCCCGGGCCATCAACAGGGTACCGTTGTACAGCACGGCAAAGTCCTCGCTATTGGTGAGGGTGGGAGCGACCTCCTGCACATTGGATGAGCTGCCGTAAGACCGGGTGTTATACTGCATAATGGTGTTTCCCTGCGGACTTTTCTGGACAAAAAGTACGCGCCCGTTCCCCAGATTGCGGAAACAACGCCCCGGATTGGTGGCAATGACCTCCATGTCCTGGGAATACACATCGGCCTTCACCAGTTGGTTGGGGGCGCCCACCCGGAACAGCAACAAGTCGCGGCTGGTCAGCCATTCGTAATAACCGATATTGGCGATATCGCGAAAGACCGGCTGACCGTTATTGGAGCGGTCGATCGGAAATTGCCACAAGCGCAGGAAGGTATCCTGCTCGTGAAATTCCATGCGCACCGCCGAAAAGTTGTAGTAATCCGGCATTTTCCGGGGTGAATATTCCCCCTCACTGGTGGCCGTCACGCGCAGGCGCTCGTTGGTGGTCAGGTTCAATTGATATACATCCGGCTGAGCATCGTAGGGTAACTTGGCGGAAATAAACAGCTCTTCGTTATTCACGAAATAGGGATGATTATTGTAGCTGTTTTCATTGAAATAGGTCAGGAATTTGGGCTTGGTCAGCACAATCGAATCCCCTTCGTAGGTCAGATCAAAGACGTAGATATTTGACTTTGGCAACTGAGCCAGCAAAAAAACGGGTAATGCGGCCACCAGGGCCGGCAAGATCAGCGAACGCTTCATAGGGTCTGTCATTTATAACAGCTAAGGTACTTTTTTCGGTCGGTATTTGGAAAACCCGGTCCCAACCCACTACCGTTAACGGGGTATTTTCCGGAATCGTATTTCGGAATGGGGCCCGCGTTTGCGGTAGTGCGTATTAACTTGTTAATAAGGTAGTTGTATGGTTTTTTGTTCGTAATTATGCCGAAAAATGACGTGTGGCGGGCTTTAGCGCTCGGAAAAAAAGACGATTGCCTGTTTGATTACCTGCCAATAATATGTATGTTTGAATTGAAGAACAAACAACAATTATGTCTTCAGTACGTCCACAAGGTTTCTTTTATTTTAGCTATTTCTTTTACGGCCAACCGTGAGGGACTACGCTATTGTACAAAAGATGCCAACGTACTAAAAGCAGTCCCGCTAAGCGGGGCTTTTTTTTTTGCCCGTAACCAAATTACCACCAGCAATGAGACGCCGGACGAGCACGATCGCCAGCTATTTTTTTAACACTTATTACTTCTTTTATGGCTTATCCATAAGGGGCTGATCTCCGCGTATGTGTACCTGAGATAAGAACAGCCCCGAGTTACGGGGCTTTTTTTTTGCGTAAGCATAAACCCCGTGGGAATAGCACAATAGACTAACACCAAACACATGAACGACCTCAACACCAACGAACAAACTACTACTGCCGAGACCGATTCGTGCCCCTTGCGTATTTGCATCCAGGGTTACCCGGGAGCTTTTCACGACATAGCTGCCCGCCACTGTTTTCAGCACCGACAGGTGGAGGTAGTGCCCGCATCGACCTTTGAAGAACTGGTCCAGCGCCTGGAGCGTGGTGATGGGGTAGACGGGGCCATGATGGCCATTGAAAATTCCCTGGCCGGAAGCCTGCAGCACAATTACAATCTGCTCAACGAAAGTGAGGTATTCGTGACCGGTGAGGTATACCTGCGCATCAAGCAAAACCTGATGGCCCTTCCCGGTCAGGCTATCTCCGATCTCACCGAAGTACACTCGCACCCCATGGCCATCGCCCAGTGCCGCGATTTTTTCCGGGAGCATAAACATATCCGCCTGGTGGAAACGGAGGATACGGCCCTTAGTGCCCGGCAAGTACAGGACCAGCAACTGAAAGGCATCGGAGCCATCGCCAGCACCCTGGCAGCGGAATTGTACGACCTGGAAATAATGGCACCAGCCATCGAAACCAATAAGGAAAACTATACCCGCTTTCTGGTGCTCGACCGCAAAGAGCCCTCCCTGGATGCTGAGAAAGTATCCATTTGTTTTTCCACCGACCACGAAGTGGGCAGCCTATACAAGGTGTTAGCGGTTCTGGCTGCCTATCATATCAATCTGAGTAAGATTCAATCTATGCCCATTGTCGGACGCCCCTGGGAGTATCTGTTCTTCGTCGATTTCCTGGCAGGCGGTAAGGTCGGATACGAGCAGGCTATTGAGGCCATCCGCCCGCTGACGCACTATTTGCGCGTGTTAGGGGCCTACCCGAAAGGAACACATTACGATTATTGATACCCGCCAAACGACCAGAATTAAAAAAAGAATGTATGTCAACGTTTATACCAACAGCTTCCCGTTTAGGTGATGTCAAAGAATACTACTTTGCCACCAAACTGAGGGAGATCCGCGAGATGAATATGCAGGGCAAGCAGGTCCTCAATCTGGGGATCGGCAGTCCCGATCTGCCACCGCCCAGTGATGTAGTGGAGGAACTTGCCGACCACGCCCGCATGCCCGACGTGCACGGCTACCAATCGTACCAGGGGCTACCCGCTTTGCGACAGGCATTTGCCGACTGGTACCGGAATTGGTTCGGAGTGGAGCTGGACGGCGAAAACGAGGTGTTACCCCTCATTGGTTCCAAAGAGGGGATCATGCACATTTCTATGACTTTCCTGGAAGCAGGCGATGAAGTGCTGGTACCCAATCCGGGCTACCCCGCCTACCGGGCTGTAGCCAACCTGACCGGAGCCACCATTCGCGAATACGAGTTGCGTGAAGACCGCGGTTGGCAACCCGATCTGGAGGCATTGGCCCGCACCGATCTGAGCAAGGTCAAGATCATGTGGCTGAATTACCCCCATATGCCCACCGGGACCCCTGCCTCCCGCACCTTTTTTGAGGAGGTGGTGGCTTTCGCCAAAAAGCACCAGATCCTGGTCTGTAATGATAATCCCTACGCCTTCATCCTGAATGAGAAGCCGGTGAGCATCCTGAATATTGCTGGTGCAAGGGAGGTGGCCATTGAGTTGAATAGCCTGAGCAAGGCCCACAATATGGCCGGCTGGCGCATTGGCATGATGGCCGGTAAAAAAGAACACCTGCAGGCGGTACTTCGCTTCAAGTCCAATATGGATTCCGGTATGTTCAAACCCCTGCAAATGGCCGCAGTGAAAGCACTGCACAATCCGCCTTCCTGGTACCGCGACCTGAATGCCGTTTACAGTGAGCGTCGCAAACTGGTCTTTTCGATCATGGATCTGCTGGGATGTACCTACCGGACCGAGCAGGTAGGAATGTTCGTATGGGCACGTATCCCCGATGAGGTACCCTCGGCCTACGCCCTGTCGGATGATGCCCTCTATAAAGCCCACGTATTTATTACGCCGGGGGCCATTTTCGGTAGTCAGGGCGACCGCTACATCCGCATTTCCCTGTGCAGCGATCAGGTGATCTACGAAGAAGCCATCCGCCGCTTGAAGCACCACGGGGTTGGTGCTTCCCTGCAATCAGTTTCATAAACTACAAAACCGAATTTATTCTCATGACTATTGCCATTATCGGTATCGGATTAATCGGAGGCTCCCTGGCCATAACACTCAAAGAAAATGGGTTTGCCAAAACCATCCTGGGAGTCGATAAAAGTCAGGAAAACCTGGACAAGGCCGTTCGTCGTCGCCTGATCGATGAAGATGTGTCCCTCGAAGAAGCGATGGATCGGGCCGGGATCATCGTAGTAGCTACGCCCATGAATGCCCTGCTGAGCCTGATCCCCAAAGTATTGGATATGGCGCGCGACGATCAGGTCGTACTCGACGTAGGGTCTACCAAGCAACTCCTGCTGGCCCGACTGGCCAATCATCCGAAACGAAGTCGCTTCGTACCTACCCACCCAATGGCGGGTACGGAACACTCCGGGCCCGAAGCAGCCATCCCCAATCTGTTTGACGACAAATACACCGTCATCATTGATCCGGAAAACAGTGATACGGATGCCCTGGACCTGGTGCGGGAACTCTATCGCAGCATTCCCATGTATCTGGTGGAGCTCGATGCCAAGGCCCACGATGTGCATACGGCCTACGTATCCCATATTTCACACATAAGCTCTTTCGCTTTGGCACTTACGGTGCTGGCCAAGGAAAAAGATGAAGAGCGCATCTTCGAGCTGGCCAGTTCGGGCTTCGACTCCACCGTGCGTCTGGCGAAAAGTTCGGCCGATATGTGGGTGCCTATTTTTGAGCAAAACCGCGATAATGTGCTGGATGTACTCGACGAACATATACAGCAGTTGGCACGCTTCCGCACGCTGCTGATTAAAAAAGACTTCGAAACCTTCTACCAATTAATATTAGAATCAAATAACATTCGAAAAATATTGTCTTAAAAACTATTGCCATGGAAATGACCATTCGTCCCGTTATTGAAAAAGTCCCCGGCCGGCCGGTCGTTATCGCCGGTCCCTGTAGTGCCGAAGGGGAGGAGCAGGTACTGAGTACCGCTCGTGAATTAGCTAAGCTGGGTACCGTTGATCTGTTCAGGTCAGGTATCTGGAAACCCCGGACTCGTCCGGGATCCTTCGAAGGGGTAGGTACCGTCGGATTGGGTTGGCTGAAGAAAGTAAAAGAAGAAACCGGCCTCAAGACCACTACGGAAGTAGCCAACACTCAGCACGTCTTCGAAGCACTGAAGCACAACGTCGATGTGTTGTGGTTGGGTGCTCGTACTACGGTGAACCCCTTCTCCGTACAGGAGGTCGCCGATGCTATCAAAGGCGTGGATATTCCCGTTTTGGTGAAAAACCCCATCAACCCGGATCTGAAATTGTGGATCGGAGCTATCGAACGTATCTACAAAGCCGGGGTTACCCGCATTGGCGTTATCCACCGCGGATTCAGCTACCACGGAGATACCAAATACCGCAACGTTCCGCGCTGGCAAATTCCGATCGAATTGAAGCGCCAGTTTCCCGACCTGCAAATCATCGTGGATAACAGCCACATCTGTGGTCGCCGCGATACCCTGCAGGATGTGGCTCAGAAAGCCCTGGACCTGAATTACGACGGTCTGATGACCGAGGTGCATCCGACACCGGACGAAGCCTGGAGCGACGCTGCTCAGCAGATCACCCCCCAGACCTTTGGCGAGCTGCTGGAGGCCCTGCAGATCCGCTCCCTGACGAGCGATAATCCTGAGTATGTCGACACCATCGAGCACTTGCGCCACGAGATCGACGAGATCGACGAAGAACTGCTCAACCTGCTGGGGCGCCGCATGAATTTGGCCGATGACATTGGTCGCTATAAAAAGCGCAATAACATCGCCATCCTGCAAACCGAGCGTTGGGGAGAGATCCTGGACCGCGCGAAAGTAAAGGGACAACTCAAAGGCCTCAGCGAGGACTTTGTATCTGTCTTTCTCAAGGCCGTTCACCAGGAATCCATCAACCACCAAGAGGCTATTATGCAGAGCCGTGATGTTGAAGCGTAGCTATTAATTCAGGCTTTCGCCAAAAAAGCATCGGGAGGGGTTAGCAACCATTCCGGTGCTTTTTCTATTATTAATGGCAGGTTGGGCACCAAGTAATTCCACAAAGGATGGTGTTTCAGTCCCAACCTCCCGGTATAGGGTATTTGGATTTGAGCAATACCCTATACCTAATACCAAATACAACGCGAGGTTTTGACACTCTGCTATGTAGCAATCAGCTTGACCACAAGCTCGCGTTATTATTGGTATATTCGCCTCAAACCAAATCAAAACCAGATCACTTATGGATTACTCCAACCTGCTGTTGGCCGAAGAAGACGGTATCCTGATCGTTACCATCAATCGGGAAAAAGCACTCAATGCCCTGAATACGCAGACTATGCTGGAATTGAAACACCTCTTTACGGAGGATGTCCCCCGGCGCTCCCTAAAGGGCGTGGTGCTGACCGGTGCCGGCCCCAAAGCCTTCGTCGCGGGAGCTGATATCAAAGAGTTTATGGGACTTGGTGACCAGGGTGGCCAGGAGATGGCGCAGCGGGGTCACGATATCTTTTTTGCTGTGGAGCGATGCAGTGTTCCCGTAGTGGCGGCCGTTAACGGATTTGCGCTCGGAGGGGGATGTGAACTGGCCATGGCCTGTCATATGCGGGTAGCGGCTGCCTCGGCCCGATTTGGCCAGCCGGAAGTGAATTTGGGGATCATCCCCGGGTACGGCGGCACACAGCGCCTCATACAATACATTGGCAAGAGCAAGGCCATGGAGCTATTGCTTACGGCTGATATGATCGATGCCAAGGAAGCCCATCGCCTGGGCCTGGTCAATCACGTGGTACCGGCCGGCGAAGAGGTAGGGCATGCCAAAGCTCTGATTGAAAAAACAGCAACCAAGGGGCCGGTAGCTATTGCCAAGATCATCGAAACGGTCAACGCTTATTTTGCAGAGGGTACCGATGGTTTTGCCGAGGAAGTGAAGGCTTTCGGAGAAACCACCCGCACAGAGGACTTCAAGGAAGGGGCCTCCGCGTTCACCGAAAAGCGGAAACCCAACTTTAAAGGATCGTAAGGTTGGGCGTAGGTTTTGTGGTTCAAGGTCCATGGGCTAGGGGTTTAACCTTCGGTTTTTTGCTTATGATAGCGTTTCCCAAACACGCTCTAAACTAAAAAACGGGTTTTGGCGAAAGCCAAAACCCGTTTTGATCAGTGCTGTTGATTCAAAGCGGCTTAATGGTGTTCCTTGAGCTTCTCTTTGAAGTCCCGAACCTGACGACCTAGTTTGTTGGCGACACCAGCGATGGCCTGTTCGAAGGTTTCAGCCGAATCTTCGGCAAAGAGGGACGTTCCGGGAACTTCCGCCCGCATTTCGACGGTGCGCACGTCTTTGTGGTGGACTCGCTGGATCTCGTCTTTCATGTAAACCTTGACCGTGGTTATGCGGTCGTAATAAGTAGTCAGTTTGTTAACTTTTTCATTGATAAGCTCTTGCATCGGATCACTAATCGTGAAAGGGGCTTCAATTTGTACGTTCATAAGGTCGGTTTTATTCGTAAATCAATCACAGGACCAGTTCGGCCCTCAGGTATGAATTAGTAGCTACTTTACGTTATAAAGATATGGGCAAGCGTCTGGATCCGCTCTGACCAAGATCACCAGCAGGGGTGACCTTTCTCAATGGATCAGTAGCATTGCTCTGGCGAAATTAATTGGTTAGTCAATCAAAACCTTTTTATGTATAACGGAATTGGCCGGGCTTTATGTTTACTGTTAATCCCCCTGAACGTCCTTTGGGGTCAGGATTTGACCGGGCAATGGCAAGGAACACTAACCCAGGGGGAGGATACCACGACCTTTAGCCTGCAGCTCGAGCTGATACAGGATGGTTCCACCCTGCGCGGTCAGGCACGGTCGGTCGGAGCTGACACCTCCCTGCAGGCCACCTTTCAGGTTTCGGGTTGGGTGAAAGGGACTGATTCTGTATACATTCAGGATGTACAGCAGGTAGCGCCGGAAAGTCCTGCCTGGTGCCTGAAGCTGCTGTCACTGAAATGGAGCCAATCCCCGGGTACGCCCCGATTGACCGGCAGGTGGTCGGCAATGGGGTGCGATGGGGGTACTATTCGCCTGCAGCGACAAGGTGTCCGGGTAGATGAAAAGGAGGTGGTCCTGCCTTTCACCCCAACCGGAAAGTGGACCGGACAACTCAGCCAGTCGGATCGGGACTACGGGTTCTATTTCACATTGGACCTGGAGCCCGATGGTAGGGGTACTTCATATATTGTCTCGGAGGGCAGTGGGGGAGAGGCTCACCACCAGCTGGAATGGACCTATGATACGATAAGCCAAATAATTACGTTCCGGGAATCAAGGGTTCTGAAACGCACAATACCCGATTGGAAGTGGTGTATTAAGCAAGCCCGGCTTACCCGCCAACCGGATGCCGATGCCCATCGGCTTACCGGAATGTGGGAGGGACAGATCGAAGGGACCACGAATCGTCTGGGACGCTGTGCGCCGGGAGACCTTCGCCTTGAAAAACCCATTCTTACCCGCACCATCCGCCAGCGTATCGATACGCTGGATGCCATGCCGGCCTTGCGGGAGCGTCCTATCCACATCGCCCAAACGGTCGAAGTGACCGGTCAAAACCTAAAGTTATTCCTGTGGGATAACGGGCTGGTCGACGGCGACGTAGTCAGTGTCTATTTAAACGGGCAGCGATTACTGGATCAGTACCGCGTACGCAAGGGGCGGGCCGAATTGCGGATCAAGCTGCGCAAAGGGCCGAATTTTCTGGTTCTGGTAGCTGATGACCTGGGATCAACACCTCCGAGCACGGTGGCAGTTTCCCTCCACGACGGAGAGCGGGAACACAAATTGGTCATTCGCTCCGATCAGCGGGAAAGCGGCGCCGTATTGATCAAACGGATAGATTGGTAATTACTCCGGTGGCAGGTCCATCTTGATGATAGGGTAGTCATTCTGGGAGAAATCCTCGGGTGGTGCGACTCCCGGGGTTGGCGGAGCCACACTTTTAGCCGTAACTTCTCCGCCCGGAGGAATGCCATAGGAGCGTATTTCGGCTTGTCGCACCTGAAAAGATCCTCGTTGGTCGCTGAGGGCTCCCCGGTTGAGGGCCGCTTTCATGGCCAATGCCCGTTCGTTGGCCTTTGTCATTGGGGCGTACCCGTTTTCCGAATACGAAGTGCGAACCTTCAAATACTGATCCAAAAGCTGATTCTCGTCCCGCGAAGACCATTGAATGGGATCGGAGGGCAACTGCGTCTGATTCATGGCGACCTGAATGCAACTGCCTACCCAGGCGGGGCGGTTGACGTGGTTGTCGAGGAGCAGGGCAACCCCGTAGCTGGATGTAACCAGTTCGTTGAGGGGGTAACCGTTGGCGGCATAGGCCCGGTGCCAATAGAAATTGCGCAATCGAGCCAGGGCATGCTTTACCTGGATGGTTTGCACATCGGCCTCCTGCGCTGCCCGCCAAAACCGAAAAGCCCACTCCGGAACCCGGAATTGGTCTTTATCAGGTTTGGTTACGATTACCTGATTTTCGTAGGTCAGGTAGCCGTAAGTGGTATTTGTATCGTCACTCACATCCAATCCGTATGCCTGGAAAAATTGTCGGAACGTACGGGGATAGGTTGACTTAATCTTTTTTAGCAGGGCGGGTAATTCGCCCTCACCGGCACCGCTACCCAGGGTCCACTGGAAAACACCCAGGCTCACGAAACCGCGGTCGTAGGTGTTGATGCCATCCATGCGCCCTTCATTCTGGGAAACGGCTTCGATGACCTCAATACCTTCGGGAATGACGCCGGCATCAATGAGTTGATTGCGGTTGTCATTGACAAAGTTGGTAACCGTGTGGTATCCGAAGTTAACCACTCCTTGCGGATCGCGTTTGCGAAACTGAACCTGACTGTCCCCGTCACTCACCAGGACGTATTGATCAGAGTGGACCACCTTCAATTCGGTGACAGGTTTTGGTTCAATAGGATCCGGTGGTGTAATAGGCGGATTGGTATCGTCAGGGTCCGTCGACTGATCACCAGTCATGTCCGGTCCATATAGCTCGCGGAGATCGGCGAGTAAAGCCCGGCCCAGTGCATCGGTCATGCGGGTACCGCTTAAGTTAGAAAGTCCCTGTTGGCGGGCGTATTTCCGAAGCCCGTCGGGTACGTCGTTAAAGGCAATACCCAGGGCCTTAAGGATGGGAATAAGTTGCTGGGTGCCAAAATTATTGGGGTCGGAGGGGACAAAAGCCATGTCCATTTGGTTGCGATCAATGGCCCGTCGGATCAACTCCATCCCCGGACGGGACTCCGATAAATGAACCATTTGTAAAAGCAGGGCCGGATTAACGGTTGCTCCATCGGTGTAATTATTATTACGTCGTCCGAATTGACGAACGGCAATAACTGTTTCTTCGCCGTAGAAGGGAGCGTCTCCCAAGCGTTTCCAGTTGAGGTCATCTCCAAAACCGAGTTCGTTCAGTACGGTACGTAAACTACTAACGTAGGTATTACTGGCATGGCGGAACAGGTAGCGCGAAACACTATTGGTGCGAAGGAGATTGAGTAATTCTTCCGTGCGGGCCATCGCAAATATTTTTGAAAAGATACAACAACTTCTATCGACAACGAAGTGGATATGCTACTTATATACCGACAACGAAGTGGTATGGGAGCCCAAACCTTTTGGAAGCGGTATACAAACACGAACTGTATAGATACCCAATCTACGGTATGCTAACCGCTGGAGCGAGGACGAGCCAAGGTGTTTACCCAGTAGGGACCACGTCGGGCAATACCCAGCTGCGTGAATTCGCGGCTCATCATATTCTCACAGTGACCGGCACTTCTTTGCCAACCGGCAAATACACTATTCACATCGTCGTATCCGGCGGCAATATTTTCGCCAACTGCCCGCCAATTATAGCCTTTCCTGGTCAATCGATCACCAACCCGACTACCATCCGTGCCGCGATGATCGAAGTGGGAGTTTAGTTGCATATCCAGCGCGTGTATATCGGCAACTTCTACCAACGATTCGTTCAATTGCAGGGCCGGAACGGGCGGCATATAACGGTTTCCACAGCGGCAGCCGGTATTGCGAAGGTCATTGACCAGCGACAGGAAAGCCTCCTGCTCTTCTGAGCTGAGTTGGTAGGTGTCGGGGGCTTTCGGTTTGGGTACCTCGGTTGGCGACAAACTGCAACTTGCCATGAGTAAGATGGCTACACCACTTACAATAGAAAATCCCGGGGAAGTCATGCTTTTTTCCAGGAAAAACGAAAAACAACCATACGGGTAGTATGTACCACCCGCCAAAGAAATGTTAAGAGCTGTAGTGAAGGGCCGAGGGCCACGGTTCACGGTTCATGGTCCTTTCCTACAGGCACTAAATGTTCAACCACTGAAGTGCTTAAGGACAATAAATCGGCCCGTTCTGCACCACAGCTAAAGCTGTAGCCTGGTCGACCGGAATCGCCACACTCCGGGCCTTGCGCCGTGTACCGTGCACCTGTCAATTACAGCCCAGATCCACCCTGGACTGACTGTCGTTATTTGGGAAGCAATTGCCGGAGGGTAGGGACGAGGGTTCGTACCGGGCCAGATTCGGGTCGTAAAGTCCTGTTTCCAGGAAGGCTGCGATGGCGTCGACTTCATCGTCGCTGAGGCCCAATGGTTCGAATTGAGGCGCCAGTTGTACGTCGGGTACTCTCGGATTTTCTTTTACGCCTTCATTTTTGTAGGCGACTACGTCGCGTACCGACCGGAAGGTGCCGCCGTGCCCCAGGAAGGGGGAATCCTTCAGATTGTACAATTGCGGTACTTTGAATTTGTAATTATCGCGGGTACGACCGGTAAAACCTCCCCGGCCAAGATGCTCGGGATTGGTATGATCGGTCTTGAAGACTTCTTCGGAATTATGGTCCAGGTCGCGCATACCAAGGGCGTAGAAGGCTTCGCTGTTCAGGGCAGGGCCGGTATGGCAGGAAGCACATTTGGCTTTACCGAAGAACAAGATGGCACCTTCCTTCTCCAGGTCGCTCATAGCCGTGGCATTACCCCGCAGCCATAGTTGGAACGGAGCTTCGTTAGCTAATAGCGATCGCTCGTAAGCAGCGATGGCCAGGCCGGCAGTTTCGGCCGAGTAGCGGTTGGCAGCATCCCAGTCGGGAAAGGCCTCGTCAAAGAGTTCCTTGTAACCGAGGGTCGTAACTACGTCTTCATCTACCACCAGGTTGTGAACGTCCTGGGCGGCGATGGCTTGAGTTTCGATACCCTCGTAGCCCAGGTTGTTAACCTCTTTCGGTGTGCCCGGTGTCCATTGACTTTCGGTGCCGGCGTTCATGCCGGTAGCTCCGAATTGTCCGTTCCACAGCATGATCCGCTGGTAGGCAACATTGAGGGCGGCGGGCGACCGGATGGGTTGGACGTCCATATCTATTTCATCGTAATCAGGTGATTTCACCCGGCCTTCCCCTTTTGCACCGATGCCTATACCACCCTCGCCGATGCCTTGCACGCGTCCGGCCTGGAAGCCGGCGCTGGCGAAGTGGCAGCTCGCGCAACTGTAGGTGCCTTCACCGATGCTATTGTTGGGTGAGAGGCCCAAACCAGGCTCGTGGTAGAGCATTTTCCCGAGGGCGATTTTTTCGTGGGTAATTCTGTTAAGTGGGTCCGCCGGAATCTCATTGATGTCCGTGGCTTCTGGTAAACGGAAGTCACTGAGGTAATCGGAGCCGCTCAATTGTTCCAGGGCATTCTCGAGTTGAATGTCTAGTTGAGTAGAAAGGGTTTGATCTTTTTGGCAACTTTGTATGACCAAAGCAATCAAAACCACAATTACAGGCAGGTGTCGTCTTCTCATGGAAACGGAATTTGTTGTAGATATACCTGGTGAAAATCAATGTACACTAACAAGTGTGCAAAAAGGAGGGGTTCTGACCTGTTAAAAGGCCTTAAGGCGGAGTACGAGAATCGTAAATGTATTGTTTCGAAAAGAAGCAAAAAAAACGGGGCAAATGACGACTCTGTCATTTGCCCCGTGGCTTACTCTATCGAGTGATTGCGCTACTTCTTAACGGAATCCACGATAGATTTGAACGA
>JASBTH010000347.1 GCA_030148525.1 Saprospiraceae bacterium
GGGCATTCTGAAAAGGTCCCGTTAGGGACCAGATATGGGTAGAAATTTGAATTGGACAAGGGAAGACCGTGCCGTTAGGTACGGAATGTAGGACATGCATTACCCCCGAAGAACAAATAATCTTGACCCGCAGCACTAGAGAGGTCCAATATTGGTAGTAAAAAAGACGGAAAGAACCCTCACTCGACCTCGGTAGTGCCGCGGATCAAAAAGCAATAATTGTGGGTGCAAGAACAGTCGGTCCAGAGGACCGACTTCCATTGGCTCGAGCAAAGAAAAACTGGGCTGCTAGTATCTTCTAGCAGCCCAGTTAGTTTAGAATTATCTGGCACCGGAAGGGGCTTAACCCATTACCGCTTCTACATTTTTCACTTCCGGTACCATGCGCTTCATCATGCCTTCGATACCGGCCTTGAGGGTTACCGTGGAAGACGGGCAACCACTGCAGGCACCCTGCATGATCAGGCGGACCGTGCCTTCGTTGAAGGATTCAAACTCGATGTTACCACCGTCCATTTCCACGGCCGGCTTCACGTAGGTTTCGAGCAGGTCCTTGATCTTTTTCACAATCTCGGCTTCGTTTTCGGTATAGTCGTAGCTGGCACCACGCTCTTCTTCGATCTTGGCCATCGCTTCGGCAAAACCATCCTTGATGATCTCACCACCTTCGGTGACGTATTCTTTGATAAACTCCTTCAATTGGAGCATGATGTCTTCCCAGGCGTAGTTAAACTCCTTGGTAACGGTCACGAAGTTATTGCTCACGTAGACACCCTTTACGTAGGGCTTCTCAAACAAAGCCGTAGCCAGGGGTGACCACTCTTTAGCCAGTTCTTCCTCGCCAAAGTCGGCCGTACCTTTATACAGCATGCGATTCGTTACGAACTTCAGAGATTCCGGGTTGGGTGTTTGTTCGGTGTACAACATGACCGGACTCTTGGTAACGGGATTGCTCATATCAGTTTCTTTAGTCGTTTTTCGATTAACAGGGAAAGCCAATCCGGACGTGCGGATCGGGTGTTCTAACTCATAAAACGCAACAGGCGTCATTTAGTTTTACAATACCGTGAGGTTGGGGCTAAGGTGTTTGCTAAATATACCGACAACGAAGTGGTTTTGCTCCGCAGTACTTCGTGCTGGGAGTCCCAAACCACTTCGAGTCGAGTATATACCCGCGTGAAAAGGTTTGGCAAAGCCCAAACCTTTTCGGAAGCGGTATAACTGAATATCATAACCTCACGGTGTATTTGGTAGAGGGTATTAGGTAGTAGGACTCGCTTTAATCCCGATACCTTATACCTACTACTCTACACCGGGAGGTTGGGCTCTGAATATCATCACTTTACGAATAAGTCTGTGCCCAACCTCGGGTTACAATACAAAACTCCGGTAGGCATGCAAAACGGTATGTCCGCGTTCCGCGAAATAGGCCTGCACCTCCGATTCAGGAACATCGCTAACGAACAGGACGTAATCTCCGCCCCAGGCTCCCAGAGATTTCACAACACCCGGTGCATCGGAAAACAGTACCTCACCTACTGGCTGTAACCCGGTACAGCGGGCAATGAGTTGCTCGTGCCTCAACAGCAATTCCGCAAAGTCCTTTCTTTTTTTGGCGGAAGCCAATTCAAGGCTAATCTGACTGATCGCCTCTACCGGCGGAGTTGTGCCCGCCTGCTTATATCGCTTAATGCCCGACCGGCTGTTTTGCTTTTGGCCCAGGTACACGAAATACAGATTGTCGGCAAAAGGGGGATCAAAGGGAATGCGCACATGATGACCACGATCATCACGACGCTGGTACAGAATGGGGCCATCACTGCGCGCGCAGGCCAGATCGTAACCCGAGCCACCAAAGGTAGCGTTGGCCAGATCGTAGGCATCAACTCCGGCCCAACCAGCCACCAACGTTAACAAGGTGGAGCTACTGCCGAGGCCCCAGGATCGGTCAAATTCCAGCAGGGTGCGGACTTGGCAAGGGCCGGGTTGAAAAGTGCCGTTCGATAATCTTCGCGCGTGGATTAGCACCTCACTCAGCCGCTGCCCCATACCAGGGTCGGTAGTGTCGATCACCGTCAGTCGATCCGGATCTAAGCGAACCTGCAGCCATTTTTCCTGATCACCCTGCCAGCTCTCCCACCATAAATCCTTCCCACCATCCGCTTTGTCCAAGTATAAATGCTGCCCCATTCTAGTGGGCAAACCAATACCCAGAGCACCATCCAGAATGACGTATTCCCCCGACAAGAGTACCTTTCCGTGGGCATAGTAGTGGGCCATGGTTACTTATTTAACGGTCGCTCCCGATTCCAGAAACTCCCGTACAGCCGTGAAGGAAACCGTTTTATCGGCGAAGTGCTGCTGGGCACGCTCTTTATCTTGGTCAGAGGCACCAAGATGATTCAGGATGTTTTGCAAGTGCATTTTCATGTGCCCTTTCTGAATGCCAGTGGTCGTGAGAGATCGCACGGCCGCGAAGTTTTGGGCCAGTCCGGTACTTACAATGATCTCCATCAACTGTGCTGCTGATGGATTACCCAGTAATTCCAGTGATAGTTTGGCCAGCGGGTGGAGCTTGGTCAGGCCGCCTACGGTTCCCAGAGCCAGGGGCAACTCCATCCAGAAGCGGAAAATGCCATCTGATACATCACAGTGACTCAGGGAGCGGTACTGTCCGTCGCGGGCGGCGTGCGTATGGCCGCAGGCCTCCACTGCCCGAAAATCATTGCCCGTAGCCAGCACCACTGCATCGACCCCGTTAAAAATGCCTTTATTGTGCGTAGTGGCCCGGTAGGGATCTATTTCGGCAATGCGGACTGCTTTCTGGAATTTTTTGGCGAAAGCCAGGGGAGCCAAATCGCCACAAGCTCCCTTCAGTGTATCTACCGGACATTGTACTTCCGCCCGCACCACGCATTCGGGGGTGTAGTTGGACAGAATGGCCATAATAATGTTGAGATCGCGATCTTTTTCTGGCAGATTAGTCATTCCCTGCACAAAATCACGGAGGGTACGCCCGAATTGCTCAAGCACCGAATTGATGAAGTTGGCCCCCATAGAATCACAGGTCTCAAAGGTCACTTTCAACTGGTGGTACTCAGGCTCCAGATGGGTCATATCGAGCCATTCAATCTTCAATATACCACCACCTCGTTTAACCATATTTTCGGTCAGATGGGTGGCTTCCGCCAAAAGGCGCTGCTTAAGGGCAGCAATATGCTGCTGGATCCGGGCGTAATCACCCGTCCAGGTAAAATGCACCTGTCCAACCTTAGTTGTAGAGATCACCTCGGCCTTAAACCCTCCGCGTTCAAGCCAAAACTTAGCTGCACTGGAGGCCGCTGCCACCACTGAACTCTCCTCGATTACCATGGGTACAGCGTAGATGTGATCGTTGATCCGCATATTCGGGGCAATCCCGAAAGGCATGTAATAGTTGGTTAGCGTATTCTCACTGAATCCATCCAGAACACGCTGCAGAGCTTCATCCTCGTGCCAGAAGCTCCGTAGTAGTTGAGCTGCCTCAGTGGGATGCTGCAACCAATGTTGTGCCACCCATTCGATCTTTTCATTCTTGGAAAGCCTGGAGAAACCAGTGATTGTCTTTTCCTGCATGTCCGGATTCAATTAATAAGCTACGCTGACAAAGCGCTAAAAATACAGCAACCAGCTCACTTATAAGGAGCGTGGTTGCAAAAAGGCATGAGCCAATTCCAATCCCTCCCGTTGGGCCTGCACGTACTCGACCAATTCTTCGTATTCTCCCCGGGCGTGCTTCAGGAAGGCCGAAGCCTGCCCGTAAATGGCGGTCAACCGACTTGAGTTGATGAGGTAATAGCCGTCGAGAAAGGTTTTCACGCCACCTGAAATAATAACCTGCTTACAGATCAGGTCGTCACCTTTCTCCGCAACGAGTTGGTTGACCATCCCCACCATTTCCAGTGCACTATGCCCCACCAAAGCCAACTCCTTATATATTGTTTGCTTAGCTGCATCACTGCGCAGCAATTCCAAGCGGGCAAAATTGGTACCACCGTTAGCCGCAAAATCGACAGCTTCGAGTGGCAAGCTCAACAAAGCATCCAGACTACTACGCCCCATACCTTGTCCTACCTCCTTGACGATAAGCTTTAGATCGGGAAAGTGATCAATTACTCTGCGAATGGTATCGAGGGGTGCCACCCGGAATCGGTCCCCTTCGGGCTGCAGCCATTCCTGAAGGGGATTGACGTGAATGATTAAGCCGTCTGCTTCCAGTTTTGCTACCAGCTCTCCGATACGGGCCTGAGCACCGTCGGTCAATAATTCTTCCACCTGGGCAATACCCAGATTGGCAAAAAGGGGCTGATCGCCCATCAGGGACCGCACCGAAAAATCGTCGAGGGTATCATCGCTATACAGCAGAGAGCGACAAGACCCCAATCCCATACCCATACCGAAATCGCCACAAGCGCGCGCCAGATTGTGGTTGATTGTACGCGCCCATTCCGTTCCGCCGGTCATGCTACTCACCCAAACGGGCAGGCGCAAGGTACGGCCGAGAAAAGGCGTTTCGGGGTAACTTCCTTCCCGCGGATGACCAGCCAAAAGGGGTTCGTAGAAAAAACGGGCATCCAGATCAGCACCGGCTACCTGCGATTGAAAGGCCAATTCAATATGATCGCGTTTGCGCGACCTGGCAGTTGGATCGCGATCTTCGGTAGAGGAAACATTGGGTTTGATATCGTCACTCATGTATGTCATCAGGATCAGTATATGGCAAAGGTAGGCCTTTTTGCACTCCCCGTCGTTTGGCTTCAACCTCACCTCACATGGTTTAGCTTACGCCAAAAAACAAAGGAAGGATTACCCCTACCTAAAAAAACGGTAATCGGTTGGGAAACGCAGGTTTGAAAAAATGGTTTATGACAGGTGCGCAAGGATTAGCCAGAGACTTCGTCGAATCCAGGACGGATGAAAGAGCGTGCATGTACAAATTCCTGGTCAATACCTGCTCTCAGTCGGGCCAGCAGAAGCAGCAGGTCGAGTATGGAATTGGTCATTTCCGGGAAGCGGTCGCGTACTATCTCCCAGGCAGCCATACTATTCTCAATGGCCAGGAGGGCAACCTTAGCGCTGCCGTTGGCATCGTTCTGAATGGGGTCGGCATCGAAGACATCATCTTCATTGAACGACCGGATGGCTCGTTGCAATTTGGCCTGAATGAAGAACAAATACCACTGGATGACTTCCAGGGAATCGGCCAGTTGTACGCCCCTCTCCATCACATCCAATCCCATATGCAACTGAGCGGTGAGCTCGTTGCCGCGGGCGCGCAGAGTATCCTGATGTACTTCCAGCCACTTCTGGGCTGAAGTACTGTATTCTTTGGCGATCTCAACCAGGAGATCCTGATGTTGGGTAGAGTCAGGTTTTGGGATTGCGGTGTTAGCAGCTTCCTTTTGGAATACCTCCCAGTCGAGTCCCTGTTGCTCAACGTGGTTGCGCAAGCTGTCCATGGCCTCCTGCAGGCTATCGTGAAGGGTCTCCAGAATACTTTCTTTGCTATCCGAATCGGAGGTTTCCTGACGTGGATCAAAGGAACGGCATTGCCGGGTAAAGGGACAACGCTCGCACCAACTATCACAGTAGTTATAAATCCCGGGAATGTAGGACTGGTCGTTCATTGTTTGGTTTTTGGCATAGTTTGCGATTTGCCCGGGCTTTTTCACTTTATGTAGAAGAAGTTATGAGTTTTTCAGGATAAATGAAAGAGTATTCATGTAAGGAGCTGGCAGAAATAGTAGGTGAGACATACTTTCCCTACGATCAGGCCGGAAAATGCCGGGTCAAATTCGGGCCTCTAAAATTTTTGTGCGAAAATCGACCTGTTTTTCAGTCAGTTACAAAGGCGCCTTCCAATTTTTTTAGTAAAAACCCTTGTTTATTGCTGCCCATTGATTTACCTTTGCACCTGCTTTGGTAAAGGGGCGGATTACGGCCTGTCGAAAAGCAGCAAACTTTGATCACAAAAAATTCAATTACCAGTGAATACACAGAGTTATAAAACGGTATCTCAAAAGAAAGAGACGGTGGACCGCAAGTGGTACATCGTGGATGCCGAAGGAGAGGTCGTAGGCCGTTTGTGTTCACGCATTGCACACGTGCTGCGTGGTAAGAACAAACCTACTTATACGCCTCACGTTGATACCGGCGATTACGTCATCGTTATCAATGCTGACAAGATCCGTTTTACGGGTCAGAAAATGGCACAAAAAGAATACATCCGCCACACGGGTTATCCCGGTGGTCAGCGGGTACGCACGGCACGCGAACAAATGGACAAACATCCTGAGCGTATTGTGGAAGCTGCTGTACGCGGTATGTTGCCCAAGAATAGCCTTGGTCGCCAGATGCTGAACAAATTGTTCGTATACGCTGGCCCAGAGCACCCACACCAGGCCCAAAAGCCTGAAGAATTTTCCTTTTAATCAGACTAAACGGATCGACAGCATATGGATATGATCAATACCATCGGTAGACGCAAGGCATCAGTAGCCCGCATCTACCTGACCAAGGGCGAAGGCAAGATCACGGTTAATGGCCGCGACTTCACCGATTACTTCCCCCAAAAGCACATGCAAAACGTTGTCCTGGCTCCTTTCACTACCGTGGAAGCCGAGAATATTTACGATTTGAACGTCAACGTTAATGGTGGCGGATACAAAGGGCAAGCCGAAGCAACCCGTATGGCTATCGCTCGTGCTTTGGTTGAACTGAACGCCGATTTCCGCAAACCGCTCAAGGACAAAAAATTCCTGATGCGTGACAGCCGCGTGGTAGAGCGCAAGAAATACGGTAAGCCCAAAGCGCGCAAGAGCTTCCAGTTCTCCAAGCGTTAATGGAGCCGGGGTGGGCCATTGGCCAACCCTCTTCTTTCTTTTTTGCCAACGTAGACAATATAAATTTGCATAATGAATACGCCATCTTATAAAGAACTGCTCGACGCAGGGGTGCACTTCGGTCACCTGAAGAAAAAGTGGAATCCCAAGATGTCTCCATATATCTTCATGGAGCGCAAGGGCATCCACCTCATCGACATCAACCGCACCATCGAGTGCATGGATCGTGCCGGCAAAGCGGCATTCCAACTGGCTAAAGCCGGTAAAAAAATCATGTTCGTTGCCACGAAAAAGCAAGCTCGTGAAATCGTAATGAAAGCTGCTCGCGAAGCCGAAATGCCCTTCGTTACTGATCGCTGGCTGGGTGGTATGATGACCAACTTTTCCACTATCCGCCGCTCGATCAAGAAGATGCAGACCATCGATCGCATGTTGCAGGATGGTAGCCTGGAAAGCGTCACCAAGAAGGAGCGCCTTACCCTGACCCGCGAACGCGATAAGCTGGAGCGTGTACTGGGTGGTATCGCCAACCTCAACCGCTTGCCCTCCGCTATTTTCATCGTTGACATTCACCACGAGCATATCGCCGTGAAAGAATCTCACCGTCTCGGATTGCGCACCTTTGGTATCGTCGATACGAACTCCGACCCCAACCAGGTAGACTTCCCTATTCCCGCTAATGACGATGCATCTAAATCCATCAAGATCATTACGGAGTATATGGTAGAATGCATCAAGGCCGGAAAAGAGGAGCGCCGTAAGAGCAAAGATGAGAAGCAATCCGCTCGTGGCTAAAACGGATTACAGTGTAGGACAACCCCTGGATGTCTAACTTATTCAAATAACCAGCGAACACTACTACAATGAGCAAAATTTCAGCCGCCGATGTCAAAAAACTGCGCGATATGACCGGCGCAGGTATGATGGACTGTAAAAAGGCTTTGAACGAAGCTGAAGGCGATTTTGATAAAGCCGTAGAGATCCTCCGCAAAAAAGGAGAAAAGCTGTCAGCCAAGCGTGCCGACCGCGAAGCTACGGAAGGTGCCGTCATTGCTAAAGTATCTGACGATAAGTCTAAAGGCGTTATCGTGAAACTGAGCAGTGAAACGGACTTCGTTGCCAAAAATGACGATTTCGTTAAATTGGCCGAGCAGTTTGCCCAGATCGCTCTGGAGCAGATGCCTGCCGATCTCGAAGGTCTGTTGAAAACCAATTTCACCAATGGTATGACCATCGGTGATAAGGTTACCGAGCAGGTAGGCGTTATTGGCGAGAAGATCGAGCTCGCTACTTTCGAGAAACTGGAAGCCGAGCAGGTAGCTCCCTACATCCACATGGGTAACAAAGCAGCCGTTTTGGTTGCACTGAACCAGGGTGGTGAAGATGCTTACACGGCTGGCCGTGACGTTGCTATGCAAGTAGCTGCCATGCATCCGATTGCCGTCGATAAAGACGGTGTTGATCAGACTACGATCGATAAAGAGATTGAGATCGGTAAAGAGCAAGCTCGCCAGGAAGGTAAGCCCGAGCAAATCATTGAAAAGATTGCCATGGGTAAGCTGAACAAATTCTTCAAGGATAATACTCTGCTGAATCAGCAATTCGTGAAAGACAACAAAAAGTCTGTTGCCGAATACCTGAACAGTGTATCTAAAGGACTGTCGGTAACTGCTTTCAAACACGTTACCCTGGGTTAAGCAACCCAATCCAACCGGGAGGGCGAATTACCAGTTAATTCGCCCTCTTTTTTTGCCTGTTGCCCTCGGACATCCCCGCTATGCGCAACAAATTCGGAGGGAAACGTATATTTGTGTGAATTACGCCGGATTGTCTATAATGCTCACCTCCATAAACTGCATGCATGCCACTGAAGTATAAGCGAGTCCTCTTGAAATTAAGTGGGGAATCCCTAATGGGAGACCAATCCTACGGTATTTCCCCAAAGATGTTGAAGCATTACGCCCAGGAGATTAAAGGACTAACCGATATCGGTGTACAAGTGGCCGTGGTTATCGGTGGTGGGAATATTTTCCGTGGTTTACAGGCCGGCGAGTCCGGCATCGAACGGGTTCAGGGCGATTACATGGGCATGATGGCCACAGTAATCAATGGCATGGCCCTGCAAAGTGCACTGGAAGGTGTTGGTGTCTTCACGCGCCTGATTTCCGCCATCGAAATGAAGCAGATAGCCGAACCCTACATTCGGCGACGTGCCACCCGCCATCTGGAAAAAGGTCGCGTAGTCATCTTTTCAGCCGGTACGGGCAGTCCTTATTTCACCACCGATTCCGCAGCCGCACTCCGGGCCAACGAAATCAATGCCGATGTCATACTAAAAGGTACACGTGTAGACGGTATTTACTCCGCCGATCCCGAAAAAGACCCAACTGCCACTAAGTTCGATACCCTCTCATTCGCCAAAGTTATCAGCGAAGGCCTCGGCGTTATGGATATGACCGCCTTCACGCTTTGCCAGGAGAATGACCTCCCAATTGTCGTCTTCGACATCGGGCAACCCGAAAACCTCATCCGCATCACCATGGGTGAGCAGATCGGTACCCTGGTACAATGATCTTATCAGGTTTGAGGTTTGAGGTTTGAGGCGATAGGTTAGGTTATAGGTAACCTCAAATCTCACACCTGATACCAGATACCTGTTTAAAGCTGAGCTATAGCGATGGTCGCCATAGAAATCTTGGCATCTGTCGCCCCCTGTAACTGAATAGCGCAAGCCTCCAGGGTAGCTCCCGTCGTAAGGACGTCATCCACTAACAGAATGTGCTTTCCTTTTAACTGCTGAAGGTGTCGGGCTTGAAAAGCGGCCAACACATTCTGGAAGCGCTCCAACCGGCCCTTTTGGGTCTGGGAAGTTTGGTATACCGATCTCACGAGAAAGCGCTCTACCATAGGTATTTGCAGGCTGTGAGCCAGCCCTTCCCCGAAACGGGCAGCCTGATTGTACCCTCGCTTGTGCTTCTTTTTGGGGTGTAAGGGGACCGGAATGATCAGGTCGGGCTTTGCATCTTCGTAAGAGTCTGACAATATCCGTCCGTATTCCCGGCCCAGTCCGGTACCTACCTGTGGCTGGCTACGATACTTCAAGGCGTGAATGAGGGACTGAATTTGCCCGCCTTTAACGAAATGGAACATGGCGCTTCCGAATTGCAGAGGTACCCGTCCCCAGAAACGCTCCGTAAAGGTATTTTCGCGAAAGCGATGCATATCTGTCAATGGCCATTCCGACCGGCAGGTGAGGCAAACAAATTGCTTCGGATTGGCTAAGACTCCTTCACAGGCCACACAAAGATGAGGGTAAAAAAGGTGGCCCAGAGCTCGCAGGGACGTGCGCATCCACGACATAGGTGTAGGTTTTTACGAGGATGCTTTTCCGTACCTGACAAATTGCACTTTTTTCGAAAACGCAGCAAGGGCACAATTGTCGGGGCGCTAACAAAAAACGCCTGCCTTGGCTAGCAAGACAGACGCATCAAAACAAAACGAAAAACCAACTTTAAACAAGTCTTTTTTATAACGTAAAAACCACAACGTCAGTATTTTGTTTTACTAAACCTGGGAAGAAAAGATTTTTGACTTCCCGTAGACAAAGTGGCGTTTACTTTATTCTCCTTCCTGGATTTGCGCTTTCAATTTCACCGGGACTTCCCGAACAGCTCCTTCCCGGTTAATCGTTAAGTTTACGGTATCACCGACACGGGAGCGCCCGATGTACTCCTGCAGTTCAGGTACGCTTTTAACGTTGACACCATCCACCGCAGTGATAATATCTTTTTCCGCCAATCCGGCGTATTCAGCTGACCCTCCATTAAAAATTCGTTCGATCACCACACCCTGATTGATGCCTACGCCCAGCTGATCGGCGTATTCTCCATCGAGTTCGGAAATGGATACCCCCAGGTAAGCCCGTTGGTAACTGCCGTACTTAATGATATCATCGGCGATCCTCTTAACCAGATTGATCGGTATAGCAAAACTGTACCCCTGAAACACTCCGGTCCGGGTAGCTATGGCGGTGTTGATACCGACCAGGCGTCCTTCCTGATCCACCAGTGCTCCTCCGCTATTCCCGGGATTCACGGCGGCATCAGTCTGAATGAAGCTTTCAATAGCTTCACCACCGCCGAGCAGGGAGATATTACGCCCCTTGGCACTGACGATTCCGGCCGTTACGGTAGAGTTTAATTCAAAGGGATTTCCAACGGCTAAGACCCATTCACCAATTCGCACATTGTCGGAGTTAGCCAATTCGACCGTGGGGAATCCTTTCCCTTCAATTTTGATCACGGCCAGGTCGGATTTCGGGTCAGTTCCAATGACTTTGGCCGGATAACTTCGGTTGTCAGTGAGGGTAACTTCCACCTCGTCGGCAAATTGTACTACGTGATTATTGGTTACGATATACCCATCCGACGAATAGATCACTCCCGACCCGGAGCCCTCGCGAGGCTGGTTGGGGCGCATATTCCCAAAAAGGTCATCCCCAAAGAAGTAACGGAAAGGGTTGTCACTATCTTCCTCTTCTCGCTGGACATTTTTTGCTCCCGAAGTTCGCGAAGTGATGTGCACGACGGCTGGCATGGCGCGTTCGGCAGCATCCACGAAACTGAAATCAGGCAAGGCTGGCACATTAGTACGCGCGAGCGACTGACTAACCTGCTGCACTATTGCCTGATCATTGTCTTGCCGGACTTCGTTATTTTGTTGGAGAAAGGCATAGCCGGCCAGGGTAACCAGGCCTCCGATTATGCCCGCCAGGGTAAAGGACAATACCTGCTTCATACCGTTTATTGTTTTTTATCAAAAAGTGATGGATTTCTCAGCTATATAAGTTCCGGGTATCTGCCGGAAATTCCAATTTAAATGGTATAATCTATACGAACGCCAACCGCTTTTGGATCAACCGCAAGTCATTTGTGCCTTTTGGTTAAAATAGCGTACTTCGTAAAAACCGAAATACAGTGGAACGTTCACGTAAAAATTACGTACTTCACAAAAAACCCGTCTAAATTTTCCTTTGTTACGGTTCAAATTTCGTTTAACAGGAAATTAACAGCCCTAAAGCCGGGAAACAGGGAGCCCCACGTTTACTGGGTATATCATGAGCAAAGAAGTCTTCGAATATCAGCCGATTTACCAGCAACTACTGCAACCGGAGACGGAGCTGGAGCAACGGTTTCTGCAAGACCCTGAATTTCTCGAAGGACTTTCCTGGGGGACCCCACGCTACGGACATCCCGAGGGGGAAGTATACAAACACATCCGGGAGGTATTGGATAATATTGATCGGCTGCAAACCTCGGATCCCGTGCGGGCGCAACTACGCATCATTGCTTTTGTCCACGATACTTTTAAATACAAAGAACACAAAGGGCATCCCCGCGACTGGAGTCGCCACCATTCCGTTTACGCCCGGAAGTTTCTCGACAATTATTCCGTGGAGCATTCCGTGAAGCTCGTAACCGAACTTCACGACGAAGCGTACTACTGCTGGTGCACTCAATATCTGTATCACAAACCCAAGCAGGCTAAAACACGCCTCAATCAACTTATCGGCCGCCTGGGTCCGCACCTCGATCTGTATTATTTCTTCTTCTGGTCCGATACCCGAACCGGCGATAAAAACCTGGCTCCGCTGCGTTGGTTCGAAAAGATCATCAGTGATATCAGCCCCGTCTTTTCCTAAAAAGCTTTTCATATTTTTTAACGATCGGGAAACTATTTTCCGGACAGTCCGGTTAGTGGGCATGGACACGCACAGCAGGACGTTTTACCCGCTCGCACCACGGGTAGGCTATGTTATTCGCCCGCTGGACGGTTTCCTTTTTTGGAATACCACAAAATGCCTACTTTTATGCTGGTAATGGCTAACGACAAACCACATACTGATTACGAAAAGGTATTTGAGGACGAACTGCTCCCACAGATCGATGCCCTCTTTACGTTTGCGTATCACCTCACCAACTATCGGGAGGAGGACGCCAACGATCTGGTGCAGGAAACCTACTTCAAGGCGTATAAGGCTATTGACCGCTATCATCAGGGCACCAATGCCAAAGCCTGGTTGTTCCGCATTCTGAAGAACATTTTCATCAATCAATACCGCAAGCGCTCTAATCAACCACAAAGGGTCGATTACGAGGAGATCATACATTATCATGATGAGGAAACCGGCACCTACGCCAGCTACCTCGACCTGCGGCAGGAGATGTTCCAGAATATGATGGGAGACGAGGTAACCAATGCCATCAACTCGCTCCCCATAGCCTTCCGCGTGGTTATTCTGCTGTGCGATATTGAAGGATTCACCTACGAAGAAATATCAAAGATCCTCGATATTCCGATTGGTACGGTACGGTCCCGCTTACACCGGGCCAGAAACCTGCTGAAGGAAAAGCTCAAGGAGTACGCCGAGTCTTTGGGATACGAAGACAAGCGCTAGCCTCCAGGGCCGCGATTTCTTATATTATTAAACCAAAGCTATCCGGACCACAGGCAAGCAATCCAGACGGATCATGAACGGTAACCGCCACACATACGAAACAACATTTCCATCCAGGTATCCACATCAGGGCTGCACAGCTCAGGTGGCTACCTGGATTAGCGGTAACTCCCGTCCCCTGTACAACAGTGGCCAGTGCCACTCCCCTTTCCCGGTAGCCAAAAACGTTTGATCATGGGAAACCAAGATTATCAGGTATTGGTCCAAAAAGTGACCATGTACCTAGACAACGAGTTAAGCGAAAACGAAGAGCGCGAGCTGTTACAAGACATCCAGTCCAATCCCTCCTACTTGAAGGTGCTGAGCCAGGAAAAATCCTTCCGAGAATTCATCAAAAGTAAGATTCAGCGCCGCAAGCCATCTCCGGCACTTATTCAATCCATTAAAGAAAAAATTCGCATCGCACCCGTATAGCGACCCTATACGCAATAAGTACGCTTCCAATGGGCTCCGATTGAATAGAGCCATCTCAGGAAAAACCCGGGATGGCATCTGGTATCGGGGCCTTTTGTGTTCGTGAACCACACTGGATTTTGCCATTGATTTTCTATATATTAAAAGGAAAATGATAGCACATGGTCCCCATCTATCCATCCTACCTCCGCAACATGAACCTGGTTGTTTTGAGCTGGCTGCTGATCTTTGGTTCACATCTGTACTTGTTGTCGCTACCCTGGTGGGGAACGGGAGAAATGGTGCTTTTCATCAACATGGCCATTCTGGTCGTTGGTTCCATCCTCCACGTACGCCCCGGCTCCCTTAAAGAATGGGGGCGCCCCACGAATCTTGTACAAAACCTGTTTAGTATGGGCTATTTATTGCACCTCGTAGTCACCTTGTTGAGCTTATACGATTTGCATTATATCGCCGTTTAGAGCAAGCAAACAAGGTTTTGCTGACTATTGCATTAAAGAATAGTATTTGGGACACGGCTTTTTATTAGATGCCCGGGGGTAGGTTGAGGTTTAGACTGAGACTCAGAATCCCGCCTTCACCGGGCATACGCCCGTATGGGTTTCGACGGGCAGGGAAGGTTAAGATTGGAGCTCATGTAAAAAACCATGTACCTTGAACCTTGAACCTTGAATGTTGGACCATGGACCTTGCTCCTGAAGGCAGACAGAGAAAAGTATTTCTCAGCCTGAACCTTAACCTAAACCTGAATACTATTTCCAATGCCTTACATAAAAGGAGATTTGGCGTTGACCCAGGCCCTTCCAAAATCCACTTGGCTATGAAATCTCGTATCCTCATTTTTCTGACGTATTGTCTTTTTTCCCTCCCCCTCCACTCCCAGGGCCTCGGCCCGCTGGAGTTGGGCCAGTTGCTGGAGGAGATGCGAGCCGAAATATTGGCTCCGCTCGACGGTGATTATCGTCGCCTTAAGGTGCGTAAAAACCGCGTGCAAAACTACCAATGGGCGTTGGGTTCTGCCCGCGAAGACCTGGAAATACGCTACCTGGCCATCCCCGATGACGGTAGTGAATTACTCGACTATCCCCATATCGAAGCCTCCCGGCTAGCTATGCAGATTTGCAGTAATGTGCAAGAGTCGGCCATTACCGCCCGCGACCTCACGGAAGAAGAACGCATCGACCTGTTCAATGCCGACTGGGGACGTATGTATATGTTCCCACCCAAAGAAGAATTCGGCCTGTACCTGCACTGCAAGATGGTCGCCCTCTTCCGGGAAGGTAGCGGTATGATGGTCATCTTTCACCTCTTCGATGAACCCAGCCCCGAAATTGACAATCGCCTGTATACCTTCCGCTTTATGGATTGACGTAAGGTTGGTGGCCATCAGTTCGGTAAATTACTGAAGGCTGCAACTTTACGTTGTATTTGGTAGATGGTATTGGGTAGTAGGACTTGCTTAAATCCAAATACCTAATACTAATTACTTGGTACCGGGAGGTTGGGCGTTGAAAATGATCACTCTACGAAATAGTCTACTCCTGACCTCCCGATAAAATTGACATCCATAAAGCATTGTCCGGCTGAGGGAAAGAATTACTTTTGCCTTGGCCTTTAGCCCGGCCATTAGCCAATTAAAACCAACCGTCGCATGGAAGCCATTAGCGTATTCGACATGCTCAAGATAGGTGTGGGGCCCTCCAGTTCGCACACCCTGGGTCCGTGGCGCGCTGCGGAGCGCTTCATCCACGAACTACGGGGAAACGGGCATTTCCAGCATACTACCCGTTTGCAAACCGTTCTCTACGGATCTCTCGCACTCACCGGACACGGGCACGGCACCGACGTAGCTATCCTGCTTGGCCTTTCTGGGCAGGATCCCGTTAGGATGCCCCTGGCGCGTGTGCAGCAAATTCCACAGCAGTGCTATCAGCAAAAGTGTCTTCATTTGGGTGGCGAACGGAATATTCCTTTCGATGCCGAGGTCGACCTGGATTTCCGGTTCTCGGAGGTGCTACCCTACCACGCCAACGGACTCGTTTTCCGGGCTTTTAGCGAAAGCGGAAACATACTACACGAGGGTACCTACTATTCCATTGGCGGCGGATTTGTACTGAAGAAAGGAGAACAACACGGCCCGGTGGAAACCCAGGCTGTACTGCCCTATCCCGTTAATAGTGGCAAGCAACTCATCGGCTATTGTGAGGACAGCGATAAGCGTATTTGTGATATCGTATTTGCCAACGAACAACACTGGCGTACCCCCGGGGACATTCAGGAGGGTCTTTGGAATATCTGGACCTGTATGCGCGATAGCATGTACCGGGGTTGCCATACCGATGGCGTTCTACCCGGTGGATTAGACGTGAACCGGCGTGCGGCCAGTATCAACCGGCGACTCCTCGCCGATCGCTCCTACGAAACACCCCGTGAGTGGATGGATGCCATCCGGTTCTACAATCCCGACTTCTCTAAAACGCTCAAATGGATCGGGTGCTTTGCCATGGCTGTCAATGAAGAAAATGCCAACTTCGGCCGTATTGTAACCGCTCCCACAAACGGAGCTGCCGGTGTTATCCCCGCGGTACTCATGTATTACTACTGCTTCTCGGGGGAAAAGGTCGACCGTCCCGAAATCCTGCAATTTCTGATGACGGCCGGTGAGATTGGCTCCCTGTTTAAGAAGGGATCTACCATCTCCGCGGCCATGGGCGGGTGTCAGGCGGAGATAGGTGTCTCTTCAGCTATGGCAGCAGCTGCACTGTGCGAAGGGCTTGGTGGTTCAGCGGCTCAGGCGCTCATGGCGGCCGAGATCGCCATGGAACATCACCTCGGCCTCACCTGTGATCCGGTGGGAGGACTGGTTCAGGTACCCTGCATTGAGCGCAATTCCATGGGAGCCGTCAAAGCAATTACTGCCGCTAAGATCGCCCTGGAAAGTGATCCCGGTAAAGCCAAGGTAAGCCTGGATGCCGTCATTAAGACCATGTGGGAAACCGCTCAGGACATGAACACCAAGTACAAGGAAACCTCCCAAGGCGGGCTGGCAGCGAATATAGCTATTTCCGTTCCAGAGTGTTGATAGTTTTTTTTGCCTTCCGGCAAAACAGCTCACGTCGCTCGAATGACAGATGAATCGGTGATGACGAAAATCTGATCGTCAGCCGTAGGAGTAAGCACCTTGGATCCGGTAAATACACCAAAGGCCGGCAGAATCCCCGTTTTTCCCCCAAAATAGAAGCAAGGTAGCTTGAGGCGTTGTCGGCCGCCACCGCTTAGCCGGACCGCCGGATGGATGTGACCGGCCAGGTTATAGGCTGCATCGTGTTCCTCTTGCGGATGGTGACTTAATAAGAAATCGCCTACCCGGTGCGGTTCTTCGAGGATGTCCATCCGGGAGCGGGAATAGGCTTTATCGGATAGCCGGTCGTGATTACCCAGAACTAATGAAAAGGTCACCCTGGGAAAACGGTCCATCAGGTCACAGAATTCTTCCCATTCAGCATTCCAGTCACTGTGAAACAGATCGCCCAGAAAATACACCCGCTCTGGACGGTAGTCGAGTAAGAGGGCGATCAGCTTATCCCAATTGGTATTGGTGACATCCTGCGGGAGCGGAAACCCTTCCCGCCGAAAGTGCTGCACTTTCCCCAAGTGCAGATCGGCGAGCAACAAGGCTTCCTCCTGCTGCCAGTAGATGGCCCGGTAGGGATGGAGCTCAAGGTCAGCTCCGGCCAGATGAAGATGTTGGGTGGTTAATCGCATGGTAATTGAACGTACGGTTAATCCTTTACAAGTTGCAACTTCATGCGCTGGACCCGATCCTCCAAACGCTCGGAGGTCAGGCGGCCGCGCAGCCGATCTACCATGATCGGGAAGGCAAAGGGTGTGGCTTTGATTGGTTTACTCAAGATTATCTTTTGCTGATTGATCCGTTCCAGGGCCTGCCGCATACGGGCTTCCTCCAGTTGAAAGGTCATAACCTCATCATAAGCCTGTCGGTAGAGCAGGTTATGCGGCTCGTAATCCCGAAATACATCGAAGAACAACTGGGAGGAAGCCTGCACGTGGCGGTCTTTCTTTTGCTTACCCGGATACCCCATAAAGATGAGTCCTGCGATGCTGGCAATACGACGAAAAGTTCGCTTGGCCAATTCGGCGGAGTTGATACTGTCCATGATATCCTGACCAAGATTTCTGGTGCTGAACAGCTCATTAGCCAGTCCCTCGTCGATGGGTATGGGGATATCGGACAGCAATTCGAAGCCGTAGTCATTCATGGCGATGGAAAAACTGATCGGCTGTATGCGCGATAAGCGATAGGCCAGCAGCGAGCCCATTCCTTCGTGCACATTCCGCCCGTCGAAGGGATAAAATACTAAATGATGCCCCTCTCGGCTGGTAAAATACTCGATCAGAAACTCACTGCGGTCAGGGATGTGTGATCGCTCCGTTTGCACATCCAGCAATGGCTGGAGGGTTTGCAACTCAATATCGTTGAGTTGGCCGGCCCGGATCTGATCCATTTTTGTCAGCAGAAAAGCTGACAATTGGGATGAAAGTGGCATACGCCCTCCTTGATAGGACGGGATCTTACCCTTCTTTTTCTTACTCCGTTTCACCTGGACGGTCATGTCTTTAATCCGTACCATCTCCAGTGACCGTCCCGCAAACCAAAAGGTGTCTCCCGGTTTCAATTGTCCGACGAACCATTCCTCGATGGAGCCAAGGCGGCTACCCTTCACGTATTTGACCTGCATATCCGCGTCGCCCACGATGGTACCAATCTGCAGGCGGTGTCGCATGGCTACCCGACGGCTGTTAACTTTGTAGCGACCATCTTCTTCGATCTCTACTTTACGGTATTCGTCGTAGGCGTAGAGGGACTCACCACCAGTGGTGATGAAGTGCAGCGTCCATTTCCATTCCTCCGGCGTAACGCTGCGGTAAGCGTACGTTCCGACGACTTCTTCGTAGATCTGGCCAGGAAAGAACCCATCGGATACAGCCAGGGTGATCAAATACTGGATCAGTACATCGAATGATCGGATATAGGGCATGCGCGACTCCAGGGCCTTTTCCTCTATTGCCTGACGCAGGGCAGCCCCTTCCAGTAATTCCAGGGAGTGGGTGGGTACGAAGAATATCTGGCTGGTCGCCCCCGGTTGGTGGCCGGAGCGGCCCGCCCGCTGGATGAAACGGGCAACGCCTTTGGGACTACCGATCTGGATGATATTTTCCACCGGTCGGAAGTCGACCCCCAGATCCAGGGAGGAGGTGCAAACGACGGCTTTCAAAGTCCCTTCGTGCAGCGCATTTTCCACCCAGTCGCGCAATTTACGATCGATGGAGCCGTGGTGCATGGCAATGATGCCCGCCAGATCAGGAGCTACGTCGAGTAATTTTTGGTACCAGATCTCGCATTGGGCCCGGGTATTGGTAAAGATGAGGGTACTTTGACCCGCTTTGATGATGGGTACGATCTTCTCGATCAGGGTAATACCCAGATGTCCGGCCCAGGGGAAGGTCTCGATGGTATCGGGCAGGATGGTCTCTAGTTCGATCCGCTTGTCGATATTAGCCCGTATCACCTTGTATTGATCGGGCTGACCGGCATTACCCATCAGCACGGAGATGGCCTCCTCAATATTACCGATGGTAGCCGAGATCCCCCACACTTTCAATTTGGGTAAGAAGCCTTTCAGCCGACTCAGGGCCAACTCGATCTGGACGCCGCGCTTGGAGCCGATCAGCTCGTGCCATTCGTCGATCACGATGGTCGAGAGGTCCTTAAAGTATTTCTCGTATTGCTTACTGGCCAGGAGTAAGTGCAGACTTTCCGGAGTAGTGATGAGTACCTCCGGAGGCTTGCGCTTTAGTTTCTGCCGTTCGGAGGAGGAGGTGTCACCGGATCGGATAGCCACCCGCCAGTTGAGGCCCATATCGTCGGCAGCCCGTTGCAAGGCCCCCTGTATCTCGCGGGTGAGTGCCCGGATAGGGGTGATCCAGATGGCTCGCAGGCCATTATCTGCCCGCCCCGGATCATCCGCATGATCCCGCAGGAATTCCAGTAGAATGGGCATACCCAGGGAATAGGTTTTTCCGCTACCGGTAGGTGCATTGACCAGGCCGTGATACCCATCCAGGTGCGCCTGCCACGCTTCCATCTGAAAGGGGAAGGGCGTCCAGCCTTGCTGCTTGAACCAGTCAGTTCCGCGTTGGATGAGGGCTTGTTGTTGCATGGTATTTGGTAACGCGGGAGGGGGCGAATGGTTGCGATGGCATCGGCGATGCTATCGCCGATGCCATCGCAAAGTTTTCCACAAAGTTTTCCACATTTCGCAACTTCCCCGACAAGATAAGTCCTTTTCAACCAGTACATTTAAACAAAATCCGCCCCAATGAAACGCCTACGCCTCATCATCTTATTCTCAATGTCCTGCCTCGGACTTTCCGCAGCCGTCATCGATGGCTTTGTGTATTACTTCGAATCGGAGGATGGTTTCGACCGCCTCAAATTCAGCTTACCCGACTATTTATCCATGAAACGGTTGACCGAGTACGCAGGCATTGGTGAGGATGGCTATTTCCGCCTGGAACTCGATCTGCCCGAACCCGTCGAAATGAAATTGTACCAAGGTGGCCGGAACCAGTCGCTGCTCATAGGCCCGGACGATAGCCTGCATATCACCTTCGATTACCCCGAATGGACGGAACATGGAGGAGCCGCCCTCGCAATCACCGGCACCGCGGTCGACCGGCAGTACCGATTGATGCAAATCCAAGATGCTTACGCAGCAGCTTTCCCGGAATTGGACATGTATAAATACGCCGACATCTCCCCGGAAGAAGTACGCAGCCTCTTGGAGAATCGCCACCAAGATATGCTGACCTTCTGGCGGGGCTGGGATATTCAGGACCCTGTACTCCAGGAATGGGTCGATCACCAGGCTTTCTTCCGGTTGGTCCCGCTATATTTTAAGTATGCTAACCTCTCGCGCAAGAACCGGGAATCGTTCTTTCCCTCATCGACTTATTTTGACTTCTGGGAGGCTGTGCTACAGCAGCAGCAAATCAACTTGAGATCATTCAGTTTGCAACGCCTTTGCAGTGTGTATACGAATTATCTCAACTTATCCATGCCTGAAAAACTTGCCGGTCAGTTGCCTAAGGAAACACCAGAGCGTTTCCATGCATTGATCCGGGCTCAATCACAGCATATTTTACAATTATCTATACCTCAATTGATGAAAGACCGTTTGCTGGCCCTCCAGCAAGGAAATAATCTGAATTTTAAAATGGGTGTTTCGGGGGTTGATACCGCTTACGCAAAAAGCATCCGAACGCCTTTTTTGCGCAAGCAATTACTAGATAAATACATTTCGGCCACCAGTACGGAACCAGCCCTGACCAATGGGTCCGAGCTGGAAATACCGGTTAATACACCTTCACTCATTGAATTCCTGCACGCAAAATATCCCGGCAAAACCATCCTCATCGACTTTTGGGGTACCTGGTGTGGTAGCTGCCTCAGGGGGATGCGTGAAAAAATGCCGGCGATCGTCGACCAGTTTCGGGAAAAAGACCTGCAAATAGTATTTGTGGCCTGCCTTTCTCCCCGTTACCAATGGATCAACACCATCAACGAGCTTCCCTATCCAGCTACTCATATCAATCTGATCGATCAACAACTAGCCACCTTTACACCGGAATTCGGGCTTAAAGCATTTCCTCAATACACGCTCGTCGACAAGAACGGGCAGATGGTCTTCCGTAGAGCCGATTTTCCGGGTCATGGACTGGAGGAGCAGGTGAACGGGCTTTTATCCTCAAAAGACTAAAGACAATTAGATGCTAGATAGAAGAGTCTGGATCTTCTATCTGTTATCTAACAGTCTTTAGTCTTAACCGGAACCCTAATCAGCTGTTGCAACACTTAATCCCCGATCAAAGTCCTCCATCCACTCAAAGGTCAACCGGTACAGTAAATCCATGTTAGTCGGGTCATACAGGGACTGATAATTCTTCAACAGTGCCTCACTGAAGGCCGGAAATTGAACGAAGTTGCGATAGTCACCCATCATACTTTGCACATCGGCAATTACCTGGTGACGGTACTGCTCAGGAAAAGTATCCCAAACGTACAGCACATACATGCCAAAGGTCATGTACTCCAGGAAGGTACTGTAACTGCTTTCGTATCCCCATTTGCCGGTATTCCATTTTCGCCAGTCGGGCATGGCCGTTTTCAGATCTTCCAAACGCTGGTCCGTGAAGGGATTGACATAGTTGTGATCAATCTCGGTGAAGACCACCCGCCCCAGGCGACCCCGCAAAGCGTAGCCGGCCGAATCCATTGCAGGCAAGTCGGGCAGAGGGGCCGATACAAACATCAGATTTTGCTGGTAGCCCTTCTCCAGTCCTTCCAACGGCATGGTGTTGTGAAAACCACCCGTCAAGGGCGAGAAGATCACCCGGTACGATTCCACGGTATTCGGGTAGCGGGCTTCCAGCCACTGAAACATATCCTCGAAATCGACGATCTGCGGATAGTTTGCTTCCAGCTTGGCATAGTACGATTGATGCTCCCGGTAGAAGGACATGAAATCCGTGTCCCGAATAAACCGATTGATCAAACGCACATTTTCCGGGATCAGAAAAGCCTGCCTCTGAAAAAGTAACGTCAATAGTTTGGGCACCCGGTAATCACGTGTTTTCTGCAAACGGCCCCTGGCATCCAGTTCGTAATTCAGTGATAAAAACCGGATCGCGTAGTGATTCAGGCCATACTGTTTGGGAGTCAGATAAGCATCCAGTTTTTGTACGAGTGGATGATCGGCGTGTGCTCTGAAATAGCTCTCCACGGCTGCCAAATAATCGCCATGGCCACCTCCCCGGTTCAGTACGTTATCGTCCGATTGGAAAGCCTCGGTTAGGGAGCAGGCGATCCACATCAGCTCGTATACGGGAGGCACCTCGGCGGTGAACTGTCCTCGGTACTTATCGACCTGGCGCAGCTTGGGGTAAAACGCATCGTATACGTAGGCTTCTACCTTCGAAGGATTAGCGAAATATAAACCAACTAGGGTACCTACCATTAGCAGGAGGATGGCCAGGAATCGCCCCGTAACGCGAAGTACTTTTTTCATGTCGTGTTTTTTGTGATTGATTTGCCAGCAAAACTATAGGCTATTCCCATAGCTCGCTGGCAAAAGCCACGACTGGCAGGGGTTTGGGACGAACGGGAAGGTCCCGGGATGAGTGGTTAATTTTCAGGGACGAATCGCGGTCGATCCGGAGGATCGACCACCAATACTCTCCAGCACTTCTTTTGAGCGGGAGCGGCTTACCGGAATGGGGTCCGCAACGCCATCCAGATGCAGCTGGTATCCCTGGGCATTGCCGGTTACTTCCCGTACCTGTTCCACATTGACTACGTAGGACCGATGTACCCGCAGGAATGGCGGTGAAGCCAGCGATTCTGCCACTTTTTTCAGGGTGTTGCGGATGACCTCCCGTCGCATCTGATCCTCGATACGGTAATGGATCTCCACGTAGTTCATGGCCGCCGCAACGTAGTAGACCCGATCGGCCGGGACCTCCAATTGAATATCACCTTGTTCATCCGGAAAGGTGACCCCCATCCTTTTTTTGGCGAAAGCCGCATCCGGACGCTGTGCATTGACCACCTCGGCTCCGGCTAAATGCAATCGCAACTGTCGGATATAGTCGATCAGCACAAAGGCGGTCAGGGGGAAAATACCGATGGACGCTGCGATCCCCGAAAAGTACCAGAACTGACTCCAGTAAAAGGTATACCCGAAATACCAATTGAGGTATACGAAACTGCAAATAATGGCGATAAAAAAACTGACCAGCAGCCAGATTAAATGCTTCCCAACTGTCCATCCGCTTTCGCGAAAAAGTCGGGGCAACAATCGGGGCAGACCAAAGCGCATAAAGGCTAATACCGCAACCGTGATCACCCCGTAACCGGCCAGGAAGAGATTTTTATTGGGGTCCGTCTCGGTATAGGTATCCCCCGGCTGAAAAATGATCAGAAACCCGGATACGAACAATCCCGATCCCAGAATAAAAAGGAGATCAGTACGCAATGTCCGGCGCAGCGGATAGGGTTCGCGGAAGTAGTTTCGCAATGCAGATTGGGTTTTGATCAAACATAGGAAGAAAACCCGACACTACCCTTAACCCCGGTTTCTCACCGGAAATTGAACTAGGTTATCACTTTTTTATTTAAACGATTTACTTTCTAAAAAAATACATAAATTGAAAAATATTATTCATCACCTAAATCCTTTTTTATGAAAAAAACTGTGCGACATTTTTTCTTAATATTTGGTTTTGTGCTAGCTACCACCTGTCTTCAGGCATTGGAGTGTACTGGAGCCTGTCCATCCGGCTGTAGCTCTTGGGGAATGGTCTATGAAGTGGATAATAATTGTAAAGTAATACAATTCTCTTCCGTTCACCTTTATCCTGATGGATCAATGTCATTTATGACCCAATCTTCTAATCCAGAATTTCTTGGAATGGACGCTGAAGCATTAGGCTGTAGTTGTGGCGGTCCAATTCAATAATTAAATTAAAAATGAAGAAGTATGAAATATTACAAAACCCTATTTTCATTTTTCGTCTTTGGGATCATTGTTAGTTGCAGTAGTCAAGAAGATTTGTCTGAAGATCTTTACTCTAGAGAAACGCAATTCATGACTGGCGCAGTTCCCGGAGGAACGCATTTCCCCTATGCATTTTCAATGAATTCATTAGCCGATGGGAAGCCATTGTTAAGCACCGAATTCCTGAAAGCGGTGCAACAAAACTCACCGGCTAATGCTATGGATAACTGGTTAGACCTGCACCAAATCGGTCAAAAAACCCTAAATAATATCTATAGCCTCAAAGAAGAGGAATCGGTATATCGAGTAAATACCGAAATTGTAGGTCTGACTATGCTTGATCAATACCTGGCAGGTTTACCAGAAACGGACCAGGTAAAAACGACGACTATTTATTACCTGGAAAAACTAGAATCCGTTGCTTCAAATACCGAATTACCAATTGTTCTGTCATCTTTTTTTGGTGTGCAAGAGGCAATGGATAATCCGATAAAAAAACGCCTTATCACCTTTTATAATGTAGCTCTGCAAGAAGCAATCCAACAAGAAGAAGATTCAAAAGAAGCTAAAAGTCTTAAAAAACTAAAAAGAAAGTTGGCTTCAATGTAAAGCTTAACTTATATCAAACGAAACCCCGGGCCAGCACACTGACCCGGGGTTCTCTTTTTTGCGCAAAGTTCTGTACCTCCATCAGAGCCAACGCTGACACCTGATGCCCGTCCATGTTATCCTCTCTTTTTTCTCTTGATCTGCCCCAATAGCTTAGCCGTATGGGTTGAAGCATCGGCAACATATACCCACTTCCCGTTGGGGTTCCTATGCCAGAGACCTCTTCTTTTCCTGAGATAGGAGGAATGCTCGGCTATCGCTTTTCGCATACTGGAGGTCATTAATGATTGGCTGTCCTTGCTGCCGCCATCGTTGCCGGAGCCGTTATCTTTACCACCGGTATCGGGATTGTCTTTACCGCCGGTACCTGGATTTTCCTGGTCGTCACCGGAACCCGGATTTTGTTCGCCGGGTTCTTTAGGCTCGAGGTCATCGGCTTTCCGGATTAATTCCCGGCAGGTTTCCGGAAACTCCGCACAGTCGACCCAGGTGTCGCTGCCTGCGGTTACCACACCCTGTTTACCTTCATTGGCCCTGGGCCAATAAGTGGTACCATTTGAATAATGAGTTGACCCGTCGGGATGAACTCGCTGCGCAAAGAGGAATACGGGGAATATTATCAGGCTTATGAAAAAGCCATTTTTTATAATTCGTTTCATTTGTTCTGAATTTTAAACACCAAATACTTTTCGTATAAATTCACGAGGACTGTCAACTTGAATCCATTTCCCATTCGAGCCCTTACGGGTTATTCCTTTCAAACCAAGCTGGTCAATTTTCCTGATTTCCTGGGATATCCAGGAAGGAACATCACCCCAGGCCATGCTCTGTTTTTTCTTCTTTTTCTTCTTCTTGTCTTTATTTCCCCCTCCATCTGACCCGTCGGTATCTTCGTCAGGGTTGATTGGCGGAACCGGCTTAGGTTTGGGCTTTGGTTTAAATTTATCCCGGATCTTATCGCAGATTTCTGGAAATTCTTCACAATCCACGTGGGTTTCTACATCATCCTGGGACTCGTTCACCGTGAAAAGATTTCTGCCGGCATCATAAATAGTGGTGTTTTTGGGTCCGGGATACTTGTCTACACCCTGGCCCTGAAGTAATGGAAGGGAAAAGAAGGAGACCAAAAGGTATAGTATGACTCCTTTATCGATACAATATCGCTTCATGATATATGGATTTACGGTGAAAAAATGCCGACTGCGGACTATCGTTTGGGATATCCGTCAGGTAGCAGGAACACCAATAAAATTAGGAGATGTTGGGGTGGGAAAAATCAACCGATCGGTTGATTTTTGAGCAGGATCGTATAAAATTCAGAGCTTTTCCGCCCCCCCCCCCGGATAGGTGGCAGAAATGAAAACGCCCTTCACAGAAGCAAGCTGCGAAGGGCGTTTCTTTTATTAATATCAGGTGTGCCTAATGAAAACCACCGCAACCAATGTGCAATCCTCCGGACCCGATAGGACTACCATCCGGCATCGGTGGCATGGCCGGTAACTGATAGTTCTCAGGATCAGCCTGGAAGCGAGTGAATTGTTGACCCAGATACATAATATGGGCACGGACGATTTGGTCCTCGTCATCATTGGCGTCAAGCTCACTCACCATACCAGCCATTTCCTGCATAAAAGCTTGCGCTTGCGCCAGGGCTACCGCGGAAACTTGCTGCATAATGTCGCGGTCGCCAGCCAGACGAAGCATATGCTGAAACAGTAGCTTCTGGACCATCATAGTCAACTCCTGATGATAAACCGAAGCGTTTGGATCGAGGGTTACACCCCGCCAGGCTTTTTCCATAACCGCGGTGAGCGGAGGATGCTCCGCGGAGCGCGCATGCTGCTCCACGATCCGGGTCAGGCGCTGGGCATTCAGCATGAAGCTGATCGTATGGTTGGCCGAGCTCTCCGCCGCACCGATCGGATCAAACGTAAGCCCCGTATGGATGCGGAATAATTCACGGTCGCGCCGGTAACCGATGGGTTGGGGCGGAATCAGCTCGATCACCTCTTCCGGCAGTGCCAGGAAGTCGGGCTGGAGAGTCATCAGCAGGGCGTCCAGGGCATCCATCTGTGCCGCTACGGGTACCATTTCGTTAGTGGGCTGGCCGTCACCGCGCACAGCGTAGGAGTAGTTGACACCTCCGAGGACTTTGGAAACAGCCTCCACCTGATAACGGTGCGCCAGATACAGCGGCACCAGTACCCGCTCCAAATCGGCCATGGGCGTTCCTTCGGGAATATTAGTCTCATCGAAAGAGGCCAGTGCAGTTTCCCGAACATCGCTCAGACGCTTGAGTTCCGCAACAGCGGAAGCACCATTATCCCACAAGTGTCCATCGGGATGTGCTCCGGAAGGCGGACGCGCATCGCTGTCCGACATATACTTCAGCCCCATTTCATTGTTTTCCGCCAAAATGTCGCGGAGTGCTTCTTTCTCATCGGTTCCTTCCGGAAAATCCTGGTAGCCGTAGAGAATAGTTCGCTTATCCCACTCTCCAATGCCGGTATCGTAGGCCTGGCTGAAGTCGATTTCGCCGCCATCGTCGACGGTGATGTAAGGGTGTGGATAATCCATGACGGAGGCCCGGTCGTTAACGCTGGCCGCAAAGTTGTGTGCCAAACCAATGGTGTGTCCCACCTCGTGGGCTGATAGCTGGCGCAGTCGGGCAAGGGCCATCTGTAACAGGCGTGGATCAGCTTCCTCTCCGTTCTCGTAAGCATCGACCAGACCCTGCGCGATGAGGAAGTCCTGGCGCACCCGCAGCGACCCTAGCAACACGTGGCCTTTAATGATCTCGCCGGTGCGCGGATCGGTCACGGAGCTTCCGTACGACCAGCCGCGCGTGCTGCGGTGTACCCAGTTGATCACATTGTAGCGTACATCCATGGGATCGGCATCGGGTGGCAGTACCTCCACCTGGAAGGCATCCTTATACCCGGCGGCTTCGAAAGCCTGATTCCACCAGCTGGCACCTTCGATCAGTGCACTGCGAATGGGTTCGGGGGCGCCGCGGTCCAGATAGTATACGATGGGCTCCACCGCCTCGCTTACGGCTGCCTCCGGATTCTTTTTCTCGAGGCGGTGGCGGCGAATGAATCGCTTCACCAGGGACTGATCGATAGGCGTTGCGTAATCCTGGTAACTCAGGGCGTTGTATCCGGAGCGGGGGTCGTAGACCCGCGGCTCGTAGTTATCGTCGGGTAATTCCACGAAGGAGTGGTGCATACGCACCGTCACTGCTTCGGCAGAAGGCGTTACCGAACGCAGGTAGCGCCCGCGCGGATCACCCTGCAGGGTTACCATAGCTTCGAATTCGCTGTTCTTCGGAAAATTCTTGGTACGGTCCAGGTAGATGGCCGAGCGACTGGCATCGACCCGGTAGCTGCCCTCACCTCCCCGCTGCAGCCGGTTGGCTACGCCATGGGCATCGCGCAACAGGAAGGGCGTAAGGTCAATCAGGGCCTTGCCATCCACCATTTCTTCGGCGGTAAAGCCCCAGATAACGGACTGGGCAAAAGCCTCTTCCACCGATTGGCGTTCATCGGCATTATCACTTACCGCCCGGTAGCTGTAATTGGGCTGGACCAGCATCACCTTGGGGCCGCTGCGAATAAATTTCACCACCCGCGTATCACCCAGCTGATTGCGGTCCAGACCAATATCGTTGGATCCTATGCCTGCAGGCAGGGAGTTGACGTACAGAAATTCTTCGTCGAAACGATCTACCTCCAACCAGATCTTGCCGGATTCCTCATCCCAGTGGAAGTCGAAATAGCCCTCGTAGGCCGTCATGCCATCAGTTTTTTCCTCAATGGCATCCTGCCCCGTCAGAGGCACTAATAATCCCAGAACAAAAAGCAGAAAGAGTGTTTGTCGCATAGTTTGGTTCTTTTTGTCCTGAATATAATCAATTGCCAACAACCTCATCTATGCATTAATTATCGTTATTAACAACCTTTTAACGGCCTCCGATAACCAGATTAAGAAACCTTTAAGTATCCCCCGTTTTTTTCTTAGGGAGGCTTTTAGGAACTTAAGAACCCAAAGCACCTTCTTTGTATTTACTATACAGAGCAGGCTTTCGCCAAAATTATACCGCAACCATGAAGCTACCAATACCGATACTTCTTTTACTCTTTGGACTTTTTGTCACCCCTTTTTATTCCGATGCCCAAACCCAGGATCCGTTCGAAATGGAAGACCTGATTTCCCTTCCGGGGAAAAAATTTGTCATCATTTCCCTCAATGACTCCCGCAGGCCTACCCGCCTGGCAATGCGGTATTTCAATGCCGATGGCGACATGACGGGCGAGCGCCTGATCGACCTCGTTAAGCAGGGTCTTTCGGCTCAGTACGAGGGAGCCTTCTATTGGAACAACCAGATCAATCTGGTTACCTCCCTCTACTATCCGGGCCCCAAACGGAATCACCTCATCTTTCGCCAATTTAGTTTGCCCAACCTTACTGAAACCTACAGCGGAGTAATCGACGAGGCCTATACGCCCGAAGTGTACCGCATTCCATTCGGCTACGCCATTTCTCCCGATTCCAGCAAGATCATGTTCTACGGCTGGACCTACACCCTTCCCGAAGACCCCGCCAAACTCAACTTTCGGGTCTTCGATCGCCAGCTGGATGAGATATGGTCCCAGAAATACACCCTTCCCTATAATAACGAGACCCTCTATATCTACCGGGGTGCCCTAAACGATGCCGGCCGGGCCTATATCTTCTGCGAAAATTACGAGGGCCGTCCCGGACGCGAAATAGACGAACGCAAGGTCGAGCACATCATACTCGGAGCCGAAGGTAAACCCGAGGAAATGATCAAGTACGACCTCAACCTGCCCGACATGACCATCGTCGGACTTCAGGCCCGTATGATGCCTGATAACAGCATTGTGGGAGCAGCTTTTATGAACCAAGGGCGCAGAAGCCGGCACGAAGGCCTTTACAACTTCCGTATTTCACCCGATGGTTCGGAGTTGGTTCGCAATCGGATCACCATTAGCGATGACCTCTACCAAGCTGCCTATCCTTACGGGGATAAGGAGAGCATCTTCAATGCTAACCGACACCGCTTTCAGGATTATTTTGTGGATAAGGTCTATTTGGAACCCGATGGTTCCTGGACCATTCTGGCTGAACAACGGGTGGAGCGCTCTAATTATGCCGAGATCGAATTCAATGACCTATGTGTGATCCAGTTGAACGCCGATCTGCGTTCAATGAAGTGGATCAAGCGCCTGCCCAAGCGGCAGGTGGGGTGGCAAGGTGACTGGACCATCTTCTCCCATAAAGCCATGCGATACCAGGGCAAAACCTTTGTGTTTTTCAACGATACCCCTGCCAACTACGACGGAGACCGCAGTAATCAGACCCTGCAAGCCTATAACGGAGGACCGACCAAAGTGATGCTGTTCGCTATCCAGGGGAATGGCAATATTCAACCCTACGATCTCACACCTCTGGCCCGGGCCCGGGGTGTACGGGCCATCTGGCCTTCGCGCTGCCACGAGAACGGCCAACGCGGAGTGCTGTTATACGGAGAACAGATCGGCACTAACGGAGCACAAGGTTTACTCTTTGGTTTTCCCTGGTCGGATTTAAATCAGGATTGATTATATTCCGGCCAAACCAACCCGTAATGCTATGAAAACCATCAAAGGCCCCGCCCTTTTTTTAGCACAATTCATGGGCGATGAACCGCCCTTCGATTCACTCGACAACATTTGCCGCTGGGCAGCCGACCTCGGCTACAAAGGCGTGCAAATCCCCACGTGGGAAACCCGCTTGATCGACGTGGCTAAAGCGGCAGAAAGCAAGACATACTGTGACGAACTAAAGGGACGAATCGGAGAATATGGACTGGAAATCACGGAGCTGGCCACCCACCTGATCGGGCAACTAATCGCTGTCCACCCCACCTATAATTCCCTCTTTGATGGTTTCGCGCCAGAAAAATACCGGAACAACTACCAGGCCCGTACAGAGTGGGCAAACAACCATATCCGACAAGCCGCCGCGGCGAGTCGCAACCTGGGACTCGACGCCAGTGCTACTTTTTCCGGTGCCTTGCTTTGGCCTTTCTTTTTTCCCTGGCCCCAACGCCCCGAGGGACTCGTTGAGGAAGGCTTTAAAGAACTGGCGAAGCGCTGGAAACCCATTCTCGATGTATACGACGAACACGGCGTAGATGTGTGTTACGAGCTACACCCGGGTGAAGACCTCCACGACGGAGTATCCTACGAAGAATTCCTGAGTGCCGTGAATAATCACCCAAGGGCGTGTATCAACTACGATCCCAGCCACTTTCTATTGCAGGGCCTCGATTACCTGCAGTTCATCGACTTCTACCACGAGCGGATCAAAGCGTATCACGTCAAGGATGCAGAGCTGAACCCCGACGGCAAACAGGGCGTATACGGTGGCTTTCAATCCTGGATAAACCGGGCCGGACGATTCCGTTCGCTGGGTGATGGCCAGGTTGATTTCAAAGGTATTTCCAGTAAATTATCGCAGTACGACTACGGAAGCTGGGCCGTGCTGGAATGGGAATGCTGCATTAAGTCCCCCGAGCAGGGTGCCCGTGAGGGAGCAAAATTCATCCGGGAGCACATCATTGAGGTAACCGACAAGGCCTTTGATGATTTTGCGGGCGGAGAAGCCGATGAAGCATCGAACCGCCGATTGCTCGGTTTGGATTAATTGAACATGTTAACCGGCGTGGTCTGCTGAGCATACTATATTCCTTAGTCGAATTCCAGGCTACTAGCATTGCTACGCTGATGGCCATAGTCGCGCCCATACAAAACCCCGGCAAATAGCTGACTTACAACATCTACCCAAAGCTTTTTGGAAGCGGTATAGTTTCCTGTTCCACACTACCGAAACACGACCTATGAAATTCATTAACCTAGCTTTGGGCCTTTTGTTGGCCCTGGCCATGGCCGCTCAGGTCAACGACCCCGATCCATGGATTTGGATCGTCCTATACGGCGGAGTGGGCCTGCTCTGCGGCTTTGCCGCTTTTAAGTTTATCAATCGATGGGTATTGTACGCCGTAGGGCTGTTCATCCTGATTGGTATCATTATACTATGGCCGGTACTTCCCGAATGGATAGCCCGGGGAACACCTCCCATCAACGACGAAATGAAAGACACTCATCCGTATATTGAGGAGGTTCGGGAGCTGTTCGGCCTTTGCCTTTGCGCGGTAATTGTTATCTTCCTGATCTTCCAGGAACGCCTTCAACGGAAAAAAACGACATCACAATGAATCGACGCTCCTTCGTCAAAAAATCCGGTGCACTGGCAGCAGCCAGTACCTTCCTCTCACCTGCTGCTTTATTCGATAAAAGGTTAAATCAGTACGGTGCCATGCTCTATACTGTAAGGGACCTGATGAAGACCGATCCGGCCAATACCCTGTTGCGCATTCGGGAAATGGGGTATTTCGAGGTGGAGCATGCGGGATATGACGAAGGTACATTCTATGGTCTGGAACCTAAAGATTTCAAGACCCTGTGCTACCAACGTGGCTTGCGTATACGCAGCGGACACGTACAAACGGGCTTTACCGATTACAGTAAGATGCGTACTATGGTGCGCGACTGGGAGGCAGCACTGGATGATATGGCTGAAATAGACCAGGAATATGTGGTTTTGGCCTACCTGCAGGAAATTGAACGCAAGACCATCGACGATTATAAACGCATTGCCGATTTGCTCAACCAATGCGGGGAAATGAGCCGTAAAAAGGGTATTCGCATGGCTTATCACAACCACGCCTTCGAATTTGAGCCCATCGACGGGCAGGTTCCGATGGACGTCCTTCTGGAGATTACCGATGAAAAACTGGTGACCTTTGAAATGGATCTGTACTGGGTGCACAAGGCCAATGTCGATCCGGTAACCTACTTTGAGAAATATCCCAAGCGATTTGAATTGTGGCACGTCAAGGATATGGACAATTCGGAGGAACAGTTTTTCACCGAAGTAGGAACGGGGGTAATTGACTGGGAGCGTATGTTCAGCAATTCCAAACAGGCAGGTCTAAAACTCTTTTACGTCGAGCAGGATGAGTGCCGGGAACATAACCCGCTGCGTAGCCTGGAGATTAGCCGGGAATACCTGAGTTCGATTCGGTATTAATGGGTCAGCATTCCCGGGCAACACCAAAGCAATATACTATCCATGACGGACACTTACCGTGAAGTTATGAGGAGATACCTGGAAGCTCTGGGAAAGGGTGACTATCCGGCGCTAATGGAATTATTTGCCCCGCAAGCAAGCGTACAATCCCCTTTGTACGGAAACCGGCCGGCCCATGCATTTTACCGGGACTTACTTCGCGACACCCGGGCTTCGGAGCTTACAGCTCATACCTTTTTTGCGGAAGCAGAAAAAAAATCCGGAGCCCTGTATTTCACCTACGAATGGACTATGGCTAATGGCGCAAGGGTTTCCTTCGATTGTGTGGACGTATTCACCTTCAACGATTCGGGAAAGATCCTGACACTGCACATCCTGTACGATACCCGGCAGACACGATCATTCTGGGAGGTGTCCTCTCAGCGGTCACGTCATTAGGTGCAGGCTTTCGCCAAAAAACATCCATCAACAAAGTCTCTCCGTAGCCGTTAGGTGATTGGTATAAATGATTATCAAATGCCCCTGCTGGAATTTACGGATCGTGGGATTTACTGTTCCCGGGCCGATGTCTACATCGACCCCTGGAAACCGGTTGATCGTGCACTCATTACGCATGGTCACGCCGACCACGCCCGTTGGGGGCATAAAAAATACCTATGCACCCGATTGGCAAAACCCGTCATCCGGTACCGGCTCGGTCCTTCCAGCATTGAAACCGTTGAATACGGAGAGGAACGCCTGATCAATGGTGTGCGTTTTTCCTTTCACCCGGCCGGGCACATTATTGGTTCAGCCCAGATCCGGGTCGAATTCAAGGGTGAAATATGGGTGGCCTCCGGTGATTATAAGATCGAAGACGACGGCCTTGCTACCGCCTTCGAGCCGGTCAAATGCCACACCTTCATCACCGAATCCACCTTTGGTTTACCGGTCTACGAATGGAAGCCACAGGAAGAGGTGATGACCAGTATTAATGATTGGTGGCGCGCGAATAAGGAAGCGGGCAAGGTAAGTGTACTTTCCAGCTACGCCCTTGGCAAAGCCCAAAGGGTGATGCACGGACTCGACCCCGCCATCGGCCCTGTCCTCACCCACGGGGCAGTTGAAAATACCAATGCCATTTTGCGAAAGCAGGGAATAGTTCTCCCCGAAACCAAGCGAGTTGTACAGGGCATGAAGAAAAAAGACTTCGAAGGAGCCATGGTCATTGCTCCGCCCAGTGCCACCCGTTCGTCCTGGATGAAGAAATTTCGCCCCTTCTCACTGGGTATTGCCAGTGGATGGATGACCCTGCGGGGAGCCCGTCGCCGACGCAATGCAGACCGCGGATTTATTCTCTCGGATCACGCCGATTGGGGGGGACTGAACGAGGCCATTCGGGCCACAGAATGCGAACGGGTATTCGTCACTCACGGATATACGGATATATTCCGACGCTGGCTGATCGAACAGGGCTACGAAGCCTTCGCTGAATCTACCGAGTTCGAGGGGGAGATAGCCGAAGATGACGACAATAAAGACGAGAACGAGGATTACCAGGCATGAGACAGTTTGCTCACTTGTTTACGCAGCTCGACCAGACAACCAAGACCAACACCAAGGTCTCGGCCCTTGCTTCCTATTTTGCGGAAGCATCAGATGAGGACAAACTATGGACCGTAGCCATTCTCTCGCACCGCCGTCCCAAGCGAAGTGTAAATACCACCTACCTGCGAGAATGGGGCGCCGAATTTGCCGCCGTTCCTCTATGGCTCTTCGAAGAATCCTATCACGTAGTAGGCGACCTGGCGGAGACCATCGCCCTGGTATTGCCCGAACCCGAAGATTCGAGTAATCACTCTCTTACCTATTGGATCCAGTACATACGCGGCCTTAAGGAGCGGGAAGAAGAGGATCGCAGAGAGGCGGTTTTTGCCGCGTGGGGACAACTCGACAAGATCGAGCGCTTCATTTTCAATAAGCTGATCACTGGCGGATTTCGCATGGGTGTTTCCCAAAAACTGATGGTCCGCGCCCTGTCACAGTACACCGGTATTGAGGAAAACAAACTCGCCCACCGTCTGATGGGAAACTGGACACCGGACGACACCACTTTCGAGGATCTGGTTCTCCGTAAAGATCCGACCGAAGATATTTCCCGCCCCTATCCTTTCTATCTCGCCTATCCACTGGAAGATGAGCCGGAGACGCTGGGTTCGCCCGAAGACTGGCTCATCGAGCGCAAGTGGGACGGTATTCGCGGTCAGCTGATCGTTCGCGAAGGTGAGCTTTTCGTATGGTCGCGCGGCGAGGAGTTAGTCACGGATAAATTTCCGGAGTATCATCCGCTGGCCGAAATGCTTCCCGACGGTACCGTCCTGGACGGAGAAATCATGCCTTACAAAGACAATGAGCCTTTGCCTTTCAATAAACTGCAAACGAGGATCGGCCGTAAGAACGTGACGAAAAAAGTGCGCGAAAATGCTCCCGTGGTCGTGATTGTCTACGACTTGCTGGAATGGCAGGGCGAAGATATTCGTGAACGTCCCATGCGAGAGCGAAGGGCTTTGCTGGAGCAACTCATGGCCGATTGCGATACCGATGGCATCCTGCTGCTTTCGGAATCCATCGATGCTACCGATTGGCAAAACCTGCGCGATATACGGGAGCGGTCACGAGAGCACAAGAGTGAAGGGCTCATGCTCAAGCATCAGAATTCTGCATACAAATCGGGTCGCAAGCGTGGGGAATGGTGGAAATGGAAAGTGGACCCGCTGGTCATCGATGCGGTAATGATTTACGCCCAGCGCGGGCACGGGCGACGGGCCAATATGTTCACTGATTTTACTTTTGCCGTTTGGGACGGGGAAGATTTAGTCCCTTTTACCAAAGCTTATTCCGGCCTAACTGATAAAGAATTCCGGCAGATTACGGCCTGGGTGCGCAAGAATACGCTGGAGCGCTTTGGTCCGGTGCGGAGCGTAAAGCGGGAACACGTCTTCGAGATCGCCTTCGAGGGAATACAGCGCTCCAATCGCCACAAATCGGGCGTAGCCCTACGCTTCCCCCGTATGAGCCGGTGGCGGCACGACAAGCCCAAAGAGGAAGCGAATACCCTGGAGGATCTGCATCAGATGCTGGAGCAGTATGAAAGCTGAAGGGAAGGTCCGCGGTCCACGGTCCACGGTTAAGTTTTTCTTTCCTTATTGACATACAAGTCGAAAAGACCTTATTTTTTTGCTTTCCGGCTTCTCTGGCTGCCGAAGCTACAGCGCAGGTTGCCGATTAAACTACACTATTCCTACTTCACACTTCCTGATTCCCACTTCATCACCGTTTCACTTGCAACAGCACCCAATTATTGGGGTCTACGACCGGCTTGCTGCCTTCCGGCAAATCGATGGTAGCGGGGACATTTACCCGGCGGATCTCGCCGTCGATTTCTACATCGATGGGCATGGGGAAATCCATCCCTTCCGGCAATTCCCATTCAAGCGTTAAGGTATTATCGGCGACCCGGGAATTCATGGTGGGGATTTCGGCCTGACGCACGTAGGCGTCGAAGAACCACCCGAGGTCCTTCCCAGTTACTTCTTCGCAGATCAGAATAAAGTCTTTGGTCGTTACAAAGCGACATTGGCTACCATCGGTAGCTTTTGCTAGCTCTTCGGTCGGGTAGGTCATTTTGCGTAAAGCGGCAAAGAAATCTTCGTCCCCGATCAGATACCGCAGGGTATGCAGCACCCATGCCCCTTTCGTATAAATCGGTGCCTGATAGATCTGCTCCGAACTTTTACCTTCAAGAGGCGCAATGGGTAATCGATCCGTAAAAAACCGCGAGCGCAACATATAGGCCTGATACTCCTCAGCCCCCGACAGTTCTTCGATATACAGAGCCTGCATGTAGGAGCCAAAGCCCTCGTGTATCCACATATCCTTCCAATCGTAATTGGTCACCAGATTGCCCCACCATTCGTGGGCCAGCTCGTGGTGGTGGAGGGCATCAAACCCCCAGTCCCGGCCGGTCATGGCGTCGTTTTTGAATCCGGCACCATAGGCTATGATGGTTTGGTGTTCCATACCCAGATGAGGTGTCTGTGCCACCCCGTATTTATCGGCCCGAAAGGGGTAAGGGCCGAGGTATTTCTCGAAAAAAGTCAGGTGTTCGATGATTTCCGGAAAGAAGGCCTTACCCTCTTCGAAATCTTCGGGCAGTATGTAGAATACCACGGGAAATGTTTCTCCGGCGACGCTCTCCATGTCTCCCTCGACGGTGCGGTAGGGAGCGATATTGAGGGCCACATTGTAATTATTGATGGGCGTGGATACGAACCAATGATAGGTGGTGGTGCCATCATCATGAGCCTCCGTTTCGCGCAGACGCCCATTGGTAGCAACGACTAGCGGATCCGGTACGCGTACGTGAATAGCCATGGAGTCGGGCTCATCGGAAACGTGATCTTTATTGGGCCACCACAGGTCGGCACCTTCGGTCTGGCAGGAGGTAGCGATCCAATGGGACCCCGAGGGTGTTTTTTCCCAGCTGAAGCCGCCATCCCAGGGCGCGCGGGGAGCTACCCGGGGTTTGCCTTCGTAATGCACAACGATGCGTACTACTTCGCCCCGTTGGCGGGTTTGTCCGAGCTGAACGCGAACTTTTCCTTCGTTGCGAACGACCGGGCAACTGACATCACCCTCCGTAGCACGTACAATGTGCAGCGTGGTATCCAGGTCGATCACCAGTTCATTCATCGGATGTACTACATCGGCCTGAATCAGCACTTTGCCTTCAATGAATCGGTCGTCCGGGTGAATCTGTAAATCCAGATCGTAAAAGGTCACATCGTAGGCGGCCTGTTCGGGCATAAGGGGCCCACCTGAATCGTATATACCTACCTGGGCCGTTAGGGGAGCAACACCCAGCACCACAACGCAAAGGAATAGCAGTATGCGCATAGAAATACCTGATTTAGTTATCCGTAAGATACGATGGTAATCCTAAAAGGAGATCCATTTCTGGTCGCTGTTGCTACTGGCCACCACGCGTTCGATAAAACGCATGCCCCGCAGTCCGTCGTGCACGGTCGGAAAATCCAGGTGCATGGGGTCTGGTTTTTCGCCAGCCAGCTTAGCCTGCAGGCAAGCGGCCACATTGCGGTAGATATTGGCGAAGGCTTCCAGGTATCCTTCGGGGTGGCCGGCGGGAATACGGGCCGCATTCAGAGACTCGGGATACAAATCCCCCACCCCGGTGCGCAGGACCTGTACCGGTTTGTCAAGCCAGCGGGTGATGAGGGTGTTGGGTTCCATTTGGTGCCATTCCAGGCCACCTTTTTCACCGTAAACACGAATGTTCAGGTCATTTTCCTCACCGGCAGCAATCTGGCTGGCGTGGAGAATTCCTTTTGCGCCATTGTTGAAGCGAAGAAGCACATTACCATCATCATCCAATTCACGTCCCGGCACAAAAGCCGTCAGATCGGCACATAATTGGGAAATCTTCAGTCCGGTGATGTACTCCGCCAGGTTTTCGGCGTGGGTACCGATATCGCCCATAGCACCGGCAGCACCGCTGCGCTTAGGATCCGTACGCCATGAGGCTTGTTTTTGGTCTTCGGCTTCAATGCGGGTCGACAACCATCCTTGCGGGTACTCCACGATTACCTTACGGATCTCGCCCAGATCACCGTTGCGCACCATAGCCCGCGCTTGCTTGACCATGGGGTAACCGGTGTAGTTGTGGGTAAGGGCAAATAACAGATCGGATTGATCGACCAGATACACCAGCTCCTCCGCCTCGGGAATATCAAAGGTGACCGGCTTATCACAGACAACGTGAAAGCCATTTTCCAAAGCCATTTTGGCGGGGCCGAAATGCACGTGGTTAGGCGTAACGATGGATACGAAGTCCATGCGCTCACCCTCCGGTAAGGCTTTTTCCTTTTCGATCATTTCGGTGTAGTTGGGGTAAACCCGGTCTTCGGGCAGGTAGAAGTCGGCACCGGAGGCTTTGGATCGCTCCGGGTCGCTGCTGAAAGCACCACAAACCAGTTCTATTTGACCATCCAGGGCTGCTGCCATGCGGTGAACAGCTCCGATAAAGGCTCCCCGGCCGCCACCGACCATGCCCATTCTTATTTTCCGTTTCATAAGTGTCGTTGGTTTTTTTGCGAAAGCATACAATGACTGTCAACAATTCCTGTTTGCCGTCTACAAAAATTGAAGATGGCAAACAGGAATTGTTGACAAAATAAGGAGATCTAAACAAGACGCGAATTACCCAATGGCCACATCGGGTTGCTCGGTCGAGGGCATCTCACCTGCTTCTTCCTCCACTTTGATCTTCTCATTTTTAAACAACAAACCAAACAATACGAAGACAACTCCTGCGAAGATAGCCGGGAATACCCAAACGTTCTTCCAGGTGTGTGTACCGTCGGGTAACAGATTGGCATCGGTGATCTGCCCGGCAACCCAGAAACCGATCAGCATTCCCACGCCATAAGTAGCCAAGGTGATCATTCCCTGGGCGGCACTTTTGATCTTGGGGCCGGCTTTGGAGTCGGTGTAAATCTGACCGGATACGAAAAAAAAGTCGTAG
>JASBTH010000348.1 GCA_030148525.1 Saprospiraceae bacterium
GACGGAGGCAAGACCTGGCGTTTTTCCGGTTTGCCGGAGGCCGGGCAGATCGGAAAGATCAGGGTGCACCCCGACAATGAAAACCTGGTGTACGTAGCGGCTCTGGGCCACATGTTTGGCCCCAACCCCGAGCGCGGTGTATACCGGTCCAAAGATGGAGGTGAAAACTGGGAGGCTGTCCTGCAAATATCGGATACGACTGGTGCCATTTCCCTGGCTATGAACCCCCGCAACCCGAATGAGATCTACGCCGGCATGTGGCGGGCCGAGCGCAAGCCCTGGTCGATGATCAGCGGTGGAATGGACGGTGGTATCTACAAAACCACTGATGGTGGCGACTCCTGGAAAAAATTGGGAGGCGGTTTGCCCAAGGGCATGATCGGTAAGATCGGAATTACCGTATCACCTGCCAATCCGGAACGCGTCTGGGCCCTGATCGAGGCCGAGCCGGCCGGTGGCGTATACCGCTCGAATGATGCCGGAAAGACATGGACACGCATCAACTCCGAAAATAAACTTCGCCAGCGGGCCTGGTATTACACACACATGGTGGCGGACCCCCGGGATGAACATACCGTTTATGCCCTTAATACCGGATTGTACCGGTCGGTCGATGGGGGCAAAACGTATACGGGAATCTCCGTTCCCCACGGGGATGTCCACGACCTGTGGATCAACCCGGAAGATCCCAACATAATGGCCGTGGCCGATGACGGAGGGGCACAGGTTACCCTCAATGGCGGAAAATCATGGTCCAGTTACCTCAATCAGCCCACTGCGGAACTTTACGGAGTGGTAGTTGATAACGGATTCCCCTACCGTTTGTACGGAGCTCAGCAGGACAATACCACGATCTCTATTCCCTCCTGGACATCCAACCAGACGATTCACCCCAAGCAGCACTGGTATTCGGTTGGGGGGTGCGAAACCGGGCCAGTAGCCCTGCATCCTGATCATACCGAGTTTATCTATGCGGGTTGTTACGGAGGTGTGATGGATCGGTTTCATAAGGAAAGCCAGCAGGTTACCAATGTGATGACCTATCCCCAGCTGCAATTAGGAGAAGCCGCAAAGAATCTGAAATACCGCTTCCAGTGGGTAGCCCCGATGGCGGTGTCTCCGCAAAACCCCGAGGTTATCTACCACGGTTCCCAACACGTTCATCGATCGACGGATCGCGGAGAGACCTGGGAAGAGATCAGTCCCGACCTCACCACCCAAACACCGGAGCACCTGGATTATTCCGGCGGACCCATCAACCACGATATTACGGGGGTTGAGATTTATAATACGGTATTTGAGATCGTACCCGACCCCAACAATGCCAATACCATCTGGGCCGGTACTGACGACGGACGCGTACACATCACACGAAATGGTGGCGACAGCTGGACGGAGATCACGCCCTCGGATATGCCCGAATACGGAACAGTGAATAAGATCGACCTGTCGGCTCATGCCCCCGGGCGGGCTTTTATGGCGGTGCAGAAATACCGCTTCGATGATTTCACTCCTTATATATACATGACGAATAACTACGGTAAAAGCTGGACGCTGTTGACGGATGGTTCGAATGGTATTCCCGATGATTATCCCGTGCGGGTAGTGCGGGAAGATCCCGAACGGCAGGGGCTACTATACGCCGGAACGGAATTCGGTATGTTCGTGTCTTTCGACGAAGGTCGCAGCTGGCAAACCCTGCAACAAAACCTGCCTGTAGTACCTGTCACCGACCTGAGGGTGCATCAGCAGGACCTCATCATTTCTACCCAGGGGCGTTCGTTCTGGATCATGGATGACATCACTCCCCTCCACGAAATGGATGCCCGGCTGGCTCAAAAGGAAATACATTTATTTGACCCGCGGCCCGCTTATAAAGTCAATGAAGGTGGTTCGGGTGGACTGGCCGAACTGGCTCCGGAGCCTAAGCCGAGCGGCGCGACGATTTACTACTACTTGCGGGATACTCTGAGTGAGGAGCCGGTCACGGTCGAAGTAATCGATTCGGATGCGCGAATTGTGCGCACCTTTAGCAGTGATACTACTACTGCTGAGGATCATAAGACGGAGCGACTCAGTCAGCTGGCGGGCATGCATCGTTTCAACTGGGATCTGACCTACGAGGGCCCTACCTTTGTGGATGGTGCCATTATCTGGGGTTATACCGGTGGGGTGAAGGCGCCTCCGGGAATCTACGAAGTACGCATGCAGGTGGGCGATGAATCCATGACCCAAACCGTTGAGGTGAAGGAAGATCCACGCATTGCCGAAGATATCAGCGATGAGGAATACGAGGCCCAATTGGCATTGGGTCTGCAATTGCGGGATGCCATCACGGAAGTCCACGATTACATCGGTCAGATCCAATCGGTTAAAAAGCAGATCGAATGGCTGACCGAACAATCGGATAACGAGGAGATCAACGAGTTAGGTCCCAGACTCTTGAAAGAACTGACCAGCTATGAGGAACAGCTCATGCAAACCAAAAACCAAAGTGGACAGGACCCCATTCGGTTTGCTCCCCGTCTGGACAACCAGCTCGTCGAAAACTACGGCTACGTAACCGGTACTGATGGCTATATCTCCGGCGGCCGGGAAGGTAAACCCAGTGAGGCCGCATACCAACGTTGGGATGACCTTGAAACCACCTGGACGGAACTACGCGCCGAAATAAAGCAACAACTGGAGGAAAGTGCGGAAACCTTCAATGAGTTGGTTAAGAAATACGAGTTACTCGGCGTGCGGTTGAAGAAGGCGAAGAGCTAGGCGCTGCGCGCCACGGTCTACGGCTTACGGTCTACGGCTTACGGCTTACGGTCTACGGCTTACGGCCTACGGCTCACGGCCTACGGCTCACGGCCTACGGCTTACGGCCTACGGCTTACGGCCTACGGCCTACGGCCTACGGCTTACGGTCTACGGCTCACGGTCTACGGTAGGGGTATGTAAAAACATTAGCACATCCGCTTTAGCGGTGGGGAGAATAGGGGATGCTCCAATGTCAATACCACTTTAGTGGTTACCACCCCGCCCGCCGTAGCTTTGCGTAGTAGGGACCCGTAAACCCCAACGCCCTGTGAAATGGCTTTAGCCCTTACTCCGTAAGATTTCATTGGGCTAGCTCTTGCTTCGCAAGGTTTCATGGGGCAATACCTCAAACCCCAAACCCCAAACCCCAAACCTGAATAGATCTAAGCCTTAAGGGTGAATTTTTCACCCTTAAGGCTTTTTTTAGTTTGTCCAGGAACTAATCATCCGCCCATCTTGGTTAGTACGGCATAATCACGATTACTTCACCAAAACGACCACCTTATGGATGCGCTATTTCACGCCCGCCGCCACAAACCGTTCCGGTGTATCTGCATAGGTACTAACCGCTGCAGGGTGGTCGGGCTTACGATTCAATAACCACCCTTTTTAATTCATTCATTCACTGGTAACCGGTAATGAGTCCGGAGGGGCATCGCTATGTCCCGAAGGTTGGTCGGTTACACCATGGAAGGACTATGGCTAATCGTGAGGAACGACTGGCGCGGGAAACCGCGCGGGTCGAACGGGAGCGTCGTATACGTCACCAATTTTATCAGCATAATCGTCGCAAACAATGGGATTTGACGAGGGCCGAGCGCGAGGCTCTTGATCGGGCCGGGTACATCTTGGATGCTCTGGAGCCGCATGAGCGTACTCTTCGGACCAGGCGTATTTGTTCTTTATATGTACGCATGTACCGGGACAAAAGTATTCACTGGGGAGAAGTGTACGCTAGTCCACTGGACCTGATATCAGATCTGTTGACGCATCGTACTGGTCGACGCCTGTTACTCGAACAGGGGATGATGGTGTGGGGATTGCTTCGCAAAGGCTACCCACCCGTGCGGCGTCTCGATCGGTGGACCCCGCCGCGCAACTATAAATATCGCAAAGTACTAACCAGTCTCAGCATGGAGTGGTTCGGAGCCTATCGCCACCAGATCCCGCCATTTGTGCGGGCGGTATTACCCGAACATCTGGATCGTCCGACAATGCAAACCTGTACTACCGATATGTTGCACCTGGCCCTGCATTTGATGGAGGGACGGGGTATTCACACCTGGCCAACAGCCAGGGCCTATCGGATACCGGCAGCGGCAAACGCCTATCTGCGATCAGTGCCGCGCAGGGTCTTCTGGCCCGAAACGGTCCTGATCTTTCTTAAGATGAGGGCGTACGGAGTACTAGCAGATTGCGCCTGGCATCTGTACCGGTATGAATACCACGTAACCGTCGATTTGCTGGAATCAAATAGCTCGGTCTGGAAAATCTTAAGCGAGAACCCGGCTCTGGAATTAGTCCAGGTGCGACACTGGGTAAATTTGGCCAGCTTATTGGCTTTTGAATCCCGGTCTTTGGGCCTTCAGCTAACCAGTCAGCAGGAGCGGGAGATCCTCGAATACTGTTTTTACCATCAGGATAACGCGGATGTACTCCATATGAGTCAATGGTTTCGTTTTTGTCTGGAAGAGGCTGTACGCCTGGGTAAGCATTTCCGTCTGAGGAAGCGAAACCAGGATCGGCTTATGACCCAGTTTCGTAGTTTTTGCCTGGCAAGACAGGAGGTAAAAGGGGTGCAATGGCCGGCCAGCCCTTTCCCGTCCTGGCAAGAGTCCACCGGCGAGGGGAATTTTGTAATCGTCGAATTGAGATCGCGCCGTGATCTGCAGTTAGAAGGTATTTCCATGCAGCACTGTGTGGCAACTTATGCCGACGATTGTGAAACGGGACGCTGCAGTATCTGGAGCTTGCGCTGGTATGACGCCGGGGGAAGAATACGTCCGCTGGTCACCATCGAACTGGACGCGAATGGTCGTTTGCAGCAGGCTTACGCCAAAACCAATCAGAACCCGGCTCCGGAGTATTTAGCTATGATCAAAAATTGGATGGCCACGTTTCCGGTAACAGCATGAAAAAACGTGAGGTTGGGTCCGATCTGTTTGCCAAATAACTTATTGCTACAACCTCACTTGGTATTTGGTATAGGGTATTAGGTAGTACCATTTGCTTACATCCAAATACCCTATACTTACTACCCTGTACCGGGAGGTTGGGCCTTGATGCTCGGTGTTTTGCAAAATTACATAGGCCCATTCTCACATTAAAAGGGGGAATCAACCGATCCGGTTGATTCCCCTGTTTACGTATGCGAATGGGGTAGATGCTTACTGTTCGTAGTAAAAACGCTCGTGGATGATCTTGCCATCTTTCCACTTCTGAACAGCGACCTGTTCCATGTTGGCGCGGTTACCATCCTGGAAGGTTACATCCATGGCGCTTTCCACTGTAGTGATATTATTTTCTTCATCGCTTGTTACAGCCGTAACATCCAGGTTGTGGAATTCCTTGATGCTATTCAGGAACTGCACTTCGTAGTCGCGACAGGTGGGTTTGCCTTCACGGGTTCCACGGGGTTCAGTCATAACCACATCGTCGTGGTAGTAGGCGTCAAAGGCTTCCAATAGCTGGCCCTGGCCTAATTTGTTATAAATGTCTTGTGCTTTTTCCTTCAGTGTCATGACGGCTGGTTTAATATGGCTGCAAAATAGATGTACATACATTAAGTGTTTGAACACCATAAAGGTTGACCACATTGCCATTTTTTAGCTGGAAAAGTGTAATTGAATGTCTAATTCATAATGTTTAATTAACTGTAAATCAATTAATTAAAAATTAAACATTAATAACTAAAAATTATAATATCCAAGCAGTGTCTTTTCCTCCCGTTCCCAGGTCAATAGAGGCGCCGCATTTTTGCATTCCGCCCGTAGCTGTTCGAGACGGTCGGGACTACCGAGCAGGTCGTTGATGAGTCGGGCCAGTCGGGTAGGGGAGAGCTCGTCGAGCAGCACCATTCCGCCGTAATTATCGGCCAGGGTGCGATATTCCGGGAAATTCATGTGGATGGCGGGCACACCGGCCTGGAGGTAATCGAAGGCCTTATTGGCCAGCGAATAGTAATAACTAAGCCCTTTGTTTTCCAGGAGGTTGAGGCCAAGGGTAGCCCTGGGGGTAAGGTCTGACAGGTTCTCGGGGCGCAAAAAACCGAGGAAGCGAATACGATCAAGGAGTGCAGATTGGGCGGTTACTTGCTGGCGGAGAGACCCGGAAAGGTCACCCTCGCCGGCTAACCAGAGTTGAGCGTGGGGAATAGCCTGCATCGCCTCAATGATCGTCTCCAGCCCCCGGCCCTCATTCAGGGCTCCCTGGTAGAGGATTACGGGGGGCTCCTCACGCGTTTCACCGTCGGGGAAAGGCTTAGCAATGGGCAGGTTACGCACACAACCGAATGGTCGGCCGTAGCGATCGCTCATGATATTGGCCAGTGCGGGGCCTACTGTGAAGGCCGCATCCACCCTGGGAATGGTCCAGTCAGCTAACCAAGACCAAATGCGTTGCACCCTCGGCCGGCGCACGACCTCCGGGGTTTCCGTGAAGTATTCGTGGGCATCGTAGATCACCCGCACCCGGCAAAGGTGTTTGCGGAGCACGGCCGGGAGGATGGTATCCAGATCTACCGCGTGGATGATGTCTGTTTTTTGCGAAAGCAAATACAAAAACAGCCTCAGGTTGTACTCGAGGTAGAAAAGCTTTCCCTTGCGGAAAAAACAGCTGAGCCTTTTTTGCCGAAAGGCCTGATCTGCCAATGGAGTGGACTGTGGTAACCGACGACCTACCAGACAGACCTGGTGGCCGTGCCTGGTAAGTGAGGAGCATATGCGGATCATTCGCTGATCGTAGGTCAGGTCATTGGTGACCGTACAGATTATTCGTGCCAAAAAGGACGGTATTTACGGTGGGTAATCACCAGGATGCGAATGTTTGGGTCAGGCTTTCTGCACATTGGCATCCTGGCGTTTCAGGAATTGATCGTGAATGATGGCCTCCACCGGACGGTCCTGAATTTTGCTCTCCAGCCAGGAAATGATATCCAGGTAAAGGAAGGGCCGTTGCTCGTAGGGGTCTTTTTGCAATACCACCAATTTGTCGCGTAGGTTGATGAATTCCTGTTTGAGTTCACTCTCCTGCATGCGGGGAATGCGTCGCACGAAACGGAAAATCTCCTTTTGCACATTGCCCAGGTCGTTCATTTTACCGAGGAAGCGGTAGACCGATTTCACCTGGTATTCCACCAACTGAGTGTTCCCCAATTCGAAGTGGGAGATCAGGTTCAGAATGCGGGCAAAGGCCTGGATGTCGCCCCGGTAGTCGGGGTTTTTCTGGTTGATGATCAGGTTCAGATAGGTGATGGCATTATCGAAATCCCCGCTGCCAAAATACATGCTGGCGATGCGGTAATAGAAGACCATCACCCGGTGATCATCCCAATTGTAGCGGTCTTCCTCCATGATCTCAACCAACTCCGGAATCAGGCGGGTACCCTCGGTGAAGGTGCCTTCCATGAAGTGTCGCTTGATGGAGTGGATGTACTTGAACAGGTAGTACAGACCCTCCACATTTTTATTTCGACTGAGATCGTATTGCTCCGCAAATTCGAGCAATTGATCGAGGGTCGACCGGAATTTCCGGTAGTTGAGGACATTGAACAAGGTGTTGAGCAAGTTGTGCAGGCCCTTTAGATACAAGGACGTATGATGCTCGATCATTTCCGGTTGCTGTTTGAACAGGTCGACCCACCGTTGGGCGTGCCGGTAGCAATAGGCAAAATCCTGCAGCATATGGAAATACCAGACGTGGGCCTGACAAAAGTGAATTTTACCCAGGAAGTCGAGATTTTCATAGGATAAACGGGGCATTTGAGACGCAAAAAACTCGCGAACTAAAATGGCGTCCTTCTCATCGCGTACGTAGCCGACCTTCAGGTAGAGACCGTATAACTGTAGGGATAAATTACTGTAAGCATTTGCCCGGCTTATGGTTTCGGACATTTCGAGTGTTTCCCGGGCCAGGGCATCGGCCCGCCCTTCAATACTACGCGTTATGTATTGGCCCTCAATGTGTTTCTCGAATTCCAGGATCTCCATGGTCTGGGCGTGATAACAGCCTTCCAGCGCTTTGGTCTTGGCCTTGTCTAGCACGTCCAGGGACTGGCGGTAGAGTCCTTTATTATAGAGTACCCGGGCATAGTCAACCGATTCGCGGATCTGAATATCGGGCACATGCTTGGTGCTGAGCAAGCGTAGAGAAATCAAAAGTTGCTTGTAAAGGTGGGCTTTGAGATTGGATAACTGGCGTTTTTTAATCCCCTGCAGTCGCTTTAGAATAAGATCTTCGTCGTACTCCTGCTTTTTCTCCAGGAAGTCAAAAAGCTTCAAAAAGAGGATGTCCTCCGAAGCCTGATTGCGTTTGACGAATAAACGAAAGTGGCGTTTTTCGGCCCGGGTTAAAGAGCTAATAAGTTGTATGAGATCGTCCGTTTTCTGTTTAGGCATTGTAACTCTGCATTCTTTAATGTTCTGTGCCCCAATCGGTTGGCTAATATGTCCCCGGTAACCAGTTTGGACTAATGCGTTTATTTGATTTTACAGGCCATGGGCAGAAAAATATATTTGAAGAACCTGAAAATACAAAATAAAGACCCGATGAGCGACACTAAGATTCACATTTTTGACACTACATTGCGGGATGGAGAACAAGTTCCGGGATGTAAGCTCAATACGGAGCAGAAGGTAGAGATTGCCCGCGAGTTGGAAAAGCTCGGGGTCGATGTAATTGAGGCCGGTTTTCCGATTTCCAGTCCCGGTGACTTCCGGTCGGTACAGGCCATTTCCAAGGCAGTCAGTGAACCCGTCATCACGGGCTTGTCACGATCCGTGGAAAACGACATCAAAACCGCTGCCGAGGCACTTACCTACGCCAAACGTCCCCGCATCCATACGGGTATAGGAACGTCGGATTCCCACATTCAGTATAAATTCCGCTCCACCCGCGAAGACGTACTCGAACGGGCCGTTGCCGCCGTAAAATACGCTAAATCCTTTGTAGAGGATGTAGAGTTCTACGCCGAAGATGCGGGGCGGACTGATAACGAGTATCTGGCAAGGGTCATCGAAGCGGTGATCAAAGCCGGAGCTACGGTGGTCAATATACCGGATACCACCGGCTACTGCCTGCCCGAAGAATACGGGGCCAAGATCCGCTTTCTTATGGAAAACGTGAAGGGCATTCACAACGCTATCATTTCCGCCCACTGCCATAACGACCTGGGGCTGGCAACGGCCAACTCCATCGCTGCCGTTCAGAACGGTGCCCGGCAGGTAGAATGTACCGTCAATGGCATCGGTGAGCGGGCCGGTAATACGTCTTTGGAAGAGGTAGTGATGATCATACGCCAGCACGCTTACCTGCAGCAATACCATACCGGTATTAACAGTAAAATGCTATATCCTACCAGCTTGCTGGTACGTGAGCGGATGGGAATGGCCGTGCAGCCAAATAAGGCCATTGTCGGGTCCAACGCCTTCGCCCACTCCTCCGGTATCCACCAGGACGGAGTGATTAAAAAGCGGGAAACCTACGAGATCATCGATCCCCTCGATGTAGGGGTGGATAAATCGACCATCGTCCTGACCGCCCGTAGTGGCCGGGCAGCAGTTGCTTACCGGGCCAAAAACCTGGGATACGACCTCACTAAAAACGAGTTGGATGTCGTTTACAAGCTGTTCCTGGATGTCGCCGATGTCAAAAAGGAAGTAGAAGACTCCGATCTTACCAACATTATTACGACCGAAGTACGCACATCAGTCGCCGCCGAATAAGCGCGGCCAAAGACCAATCGTTTCTATGCAAAAAACACTTTTCGATAAACTCTGGGACCAGCACGTCGTCGATACCGTGGAAGGCGGTACCGACGTCTTGTATATTGACCGACACTTCATCCACGAGGTCACCAGTCCACAGGCCTTTGCTGGTCTGCGAAAAAGAGGGATTGGTGTGGCTCGACCGCAGCAGACAGTAGCTACCGCCGACCACAACGTCCCCACCATCAATCAGGATCAGCCCATCAAGGAAAAGCTGTCCCGTTTTCAGGTGGATACGCTTACGCAAAACTGCGAAGAGTTTGGCCTGGAACTCTACGGTTTGGGGCATCCCTACCAGGGCATCGTTCATGTAATCGGCCCGGAACTGGGCATTACCCGTCCGGGTATGACCATCGTATGTGGCGACAGCCATACCTCCACCCACGGTGCTTTCGGGTGCATTGCCTTCGGTATCGGCACCAGTCAGGTGGAACAAGTGCTGGCGACCCAGTGCCTGCTGCAGGTCCGGCCCAAGCGTATGCGTATCACAGTCGATGGTACCCTGCCGCCCGGTGTGGTGAGCAAGGATATCATCCTCTACATCATTTCCCAACTTTCGGCCAGTGGCGGCACGGGCTATTTCGTCGAATACGCAGGCTCGGCTATTCGCAACCTGAGTATGGAAGCCCGCATGACCATCTGCAATATGAGTATTGAGATGGGCGCTCGCGGGGGGCTGATCGCTCCCGATGCTACGACTTTTGAGTACATAAAAGGCAGGGAGTTTGCGCCTTCCGGCAAAAACTGGGACGACGCCATGGCCTACTGGCAAACCCTGTACACCGATGAAGGAGCTACCTTTGATAAAGAATACGTGTACCGGGCCGAAGACATTCCGCCCATGGTGACCTACGGTACTAATCCGGGCATGGGTATCGGAGTTGATCAATCGATTCCCGCTCCGGCTTCCCCATCGGCATCCTTTCAGAAGTCCCTGAAATATATGGGCTTCGAAGCTGGTGAGTCACTGGAAGGAAAACCGATCGATTATGTATTCATCGGTAGCTGCACCAATTCCCGCATGGAGGATCTGCGCCTGGTTGCCGAATACGTTAAAGGTCGCCGTAAGGCCGATCACGTCAACGTCATGGTCGTGCCCGGCTCACGCCAGGTACGCGATCAGGCCAAACGGGAGGGGCTGGATGTGATCTTTCGCGAAGCGGGTTTTGATTTTCGCGAAGCAGGGTGTTCCGCCTGTCTGGGAATGAACGAAGACAAGGTGCCCAAAGGTGCCTATTGTGTATCGACGTCCAACCGAAATTTTGAGGGCCGGCAGGGGCCGGGCGCCCGCACCATCCTGGCCAGCCCGCTTACCGCCGCGGCAACCGCCATTTCCGGACATATTATCGATGTACGTACTGTACTAACCCCCGAACTCGTTTAGCTATGGAGAAATTTACCACACTAACCTCGACGGCAGTACCGCTGGCTATCGAGGATATTGACACGGATCAAATCATTCCGGCACGTTTTTTAAAGGCAACCACCCGCGAAGGGTTTGGTGAAAACCTGTTCCGTGACTGGCGATACCTGCCCGGCGATGTGCCCAATCCCGACTTTGTACTTAACGATGATACCTACCGGGGCCAGGTCTTGGTAGCGGGAAAAAACTTCGGGATGGGGTCGAGCCGCGAGCACGCTGCCTGGGCTCTGTTCGATTACGGCTTTCGGGTGGTGATCAGTAGCTTTTTCGCGGATATATTCCGGGGAAATGCACTGAACAACGGATTGTTACCGCTGCAGATCGATGACGATTTATTGTTGCGACTGCAGGCAGCCATCAAAGAAGACCCGGAACTAACCCTGGAGGTGGATCTTCCACAACAAACCCTGACCATCCCGTCCCTGGATGAACAGGTGCGCTTTGAGGTAGATCCCTATAAAAAAATGTGCATGATCAACGGCTACGACGATATCGATTTCCTGCGCACTAAAGCGGATGTAATTACTGCTTACGAAACCAAACGGCCGGTGGCGGTGCAGTGAGGTTCCCGCCTTCGCCACCACCTGCACAAGGTTTCGGCGGCCTTGAAGGCATACGCGGGCAGAGAAGGTTTAGGCTAAGGTTGAGATTTAGGTTGAGGTGTTCGCTTAAATCCCAATACCCTCTACCAAATACCATGTACCAATAAAATAAGAACGACCTGCAAATTCCTGTTTGCAAAACAGGAATTGGTAAAAGTTATTCAACGAAATCGACCTTTCTTTTTCTGCCCGCAGGGTAGAAAAAGAAAGGAGTTTTCCAAAGGAACTAAAGTTTAATAAACTCAAATCGTTTACACCCATGAAAAAGAAAATAGCCGTACTCCCCGGTGATGGGGTAGGCCCCGAAGTGGTCGACCAGGCCGTAAAAGTACTCGACGCGGTCGGTGACCGCTTCGACCATTTCTTCGAATATTGCTACGCCGACGTCGGCGCCATCGCCATTGATCACTACGATGATCCCCTGCCCGAAATGACTCTTGAAACTTGTCTGGGTGCCGATGCGGTACTGTTCGGAGCTATTGGTCATCCCAAATACGATAAAGACCCCAACGCCAAGGTGCGCCCCGAACAGGGATTGCTACGTCTGCGCAAGGGACTCGGACTGTATGCCAATATTCGACCAGTCACTACTTATCCGACCTTGTTACATCTGTCTCCCTTAAAAGAAGAGAAGGTAAAGGATGTGGATTTCGTGATCTATCGCGAACTGACCGGCGGGATCTACTTCGGTGATAAGGGTCGCGACGAAAAGTCGGCCTTCGACGTATGTACCTACACCTACGAAGAAGTGGAGCGCATCACCCGACTGGCTTTCGAGGCCGCTCGTCAGCGCAATAATAAAGTCACCTGTGTCGACAAGGCCAACGTGCTGGAAACCTCGCGCTTTTGGCGCGATGCGGTCACTAAGATCGCCAAGGACTACGAGGATGTGGAGCTCGACTTCATGTTTGTCGATAATGCAGCCATGCAGATCATTCAGTGGCCAAAGCAGTTCGATGTGGTCCTGACCAGCAATATGTTTGGGGATATTCTCTCCGATGAGGCCAGCGTCATCAGTGGTTCTATGGGCTTGTTGCCCTCGGCCTCCATTGGTATCAAGACCTCTATGTTTGAGCCTATCCACGGTTCGTATCCGCAGGCCGCCGGGGAAGACCTGGCCAACCCCATGGCCACCATCCTGTCGGCGGCCATGATGCTGGAATCCTTTGAGCTGTTTGAGGAAGCCACCGCGATACGAACTACCATCCGTCACCTGCTGGAGCGCGGCATCGGAACGGCCGAGCTGGCACTGGAGAACAAATTCAGTTGTTCCCAGATCGGCGACATGATCGCCTACCTGCTGGCCGAAAGTGCCTCGATCAATCTGACGGATCAAAGCATCGCCCAGCGCCTGTCGACCATCATATAGTGGATTGTCTCGAATTAGTGTTTTGGGCCGGACGGGCCAAAACACTAATTGGTGACGGTGTTTTTGAGTTCGGAAAATAAAGGTTTGACATAA